>JBNMLR010000200.1:0-4794 GCA_050874945.1 Butyribacter sp.
ACCACAGATGCACTTAAGGGTCTTATGAATCTTGCACCTAAAACGGCAGTTGTGCTTATTGACGGTGAGGAAAAGACGGTTGCGGTAAAGCGTGTGAAAAAAGGTGATATTTTTGTTGTAAGACCGGGTGAAAATATTCCGGTTGACGGCTGTATAATCGAGGGAAACAGTGCCGTAAATGAGTCGGCACTTACAGGAGAGAGCATACCTGTCGATAAGGAAGTAGGAGATATGGTATCGGCTGCGACGATTAACCAGTCTGGTTATATCAAGTGCGAAGCCACAAGAGTAGGCGAGGACACTACATTATCACAAATCATAAAAATGGTGAGTGATGCGGCTGCGACAAAAGCACCTATCGCAAAGATAGCGGATAAAGTGTCGGGAGTGTTTGTACCGGTTGTTATCGTGCTTGCGATAATAACAACGATAGTATGGCTGATTGCAGGAAAAGAAGTCGGTTATGCACTTGCAAGAGGAATTTCCGTACTTGTAATAAGCTGTCCTTGTGCATTAGGTCTTGCGACACCTGTTGCCATAATGGTAGGCAACGGCGTGGGTGCAAAAAACGGTATTCTCTTTAAAACGGCGGTTTCACTTGAGGAGACAGGCCGTGTAAATATAGTTGCACTTGACAAAACAGGTACGATAACTATGGGAGAGCCAAAGGTGACAGATATGATACCGATGACAGGATATGATGATGAGTCACTGTTAAAACTTGCCTATTCGCTTGAGACAAAGAGTGAACATCCGCTTGCAAAAGCTGTTGTAAATGAAGCGGAGAGCAGAAATATAAAGGCAGATGAAGTTGACGGATTTAAGATACTTCCGGGAAATGGTCTTACGGCACAGTATAACGGCGGTACGATAACCGGAGGAAGTTTTAAATTTATAAGTGAACAGATAAATGTATCAGACGAGATAAGTAAGAAAGCAGAAGAACTTGCAAAAGAGGGAAAGACACCACTTCTTTTTGTGCAGGATAATAAATTGTGTGGTCTGATTGCGGTAGCCGATACGATAAAAGAGGACAGTCCGGCGGCAGTTAAAGATTTAAAAGATATGGGAATAAGGGTTGTCATGCTAACAGGAGATAACGAAAGGACTGCAAAAGCTATCGGAGCACAGGCAGGAGTTGATGAGGTTATAGCCGGTGTGCTTCCTGACGGAAAAGAAAGTGTTATAAGAGAATTGATGGGACAGGGCAAAGTTGCCATGGTTGGTGATGGAATAAACGATGCTCCTGCACTTACGAGGGCAAATATAGGAATAGCCATCGGAGCAGGTGCGGATATAGCAATGGATGCGGCAGATGTTGTTCTTATGAAGAGCAGATTAAGTGATGTGCCGGCAGCCATAAGGCTTAGCAGATTTACGCTCAGAAATATACATGAAAATCTGTTTTGGGCATTTATTTATAACATTATCGGAATACCGCTTGCGGCTGGTGTGTGGATACCTATATTCGGCTGGACATTAAATCCGATGTTTGGTGCTTTGGCAATGAGTTTATCAAGCTTTTGCGTTGTGACAAACGCATTGCGGTTAAACTTTGTTAAAATAAAAAAAGAAAAATAGCAAATGTTTTTTTGTTATGAAAGTATCTGATATGAAAATGTCTGATATAATGCAAAAAACAGGAACAGGAGGAAAAAAGTTATGGTTAAGACAACAGTAGGAATTGATGGAATGATGTGTGGAATGTGTGAGAGTCATGTAAATGATGCAATAAGAAAGTCGTTTGATGTAAAGAAAGTTTCTTCATCACACAGCAAGAAAAGAACGGAGATAATCTCAGAAGAAGAATTAGATGAAGATAAAATCCGTGCAGTCATAGATGAAACAGGATATACCGTTATGTCGGTAGAGTCTGAGCCTTATAAGAAAAAATTTGGGTTATTTTAAGTATAAATATACCAACTTAACTAACGGACGCTTTGAAGAAGGAGTATTATTCTGCACTCAGGGACGCTTTCGCTCGGAGAACAGCGTAGCGGTACATAAGCGAGCCAAAATACGCTCGCTAAGTACCGACGATGTTCTAACGCCCTTCGGTCAGAATTATAAACCTTCTTCAAAGCTGTTTTTTGGGGGGTGTTGGAATATATAAGATTGTGGTTTGGCAAGTATAAGAAAAATAATTTGAAGTTACTCTGAAATATAAGTTTGTGATTTATTGAAAATAAAAGTGTGGCTTATTAAGAAAAGCAGGTTTGTGATTTGATAAAAAGGTGATTGATGTTTATAGAGAAATATATAATTGATTTTATAGGAAAAATAATTGGATTTATAAAGAATATATAAGCCTTTGGCTTGTAAAAAAATAAGAGTGTGATTTACTAAGAAAAATAATTATAGTTATCAAAATGTATTTGTCTGTTTTTATGGAAAAATTGAGATTTACGAAGAAAAATAATTTTACATTTTATTATGAAAAAAGATTATAGTTACAAAAAATATTTACGAAATTTGACATATATATGCAAATAAGTGTAAAGTCAGACATATAGAGTACATTGCAGTGATATTAGATGGTTGGGAATACAGATAAAGTCCGAATGTGGATTTGTAAAAATAGATAGTGTATATGTTTATGAAAAATATTAAATAGTACAAATAGATTAAGGGAATGATTTTGATATGTATGATAAGTATATGATAAAGCGGATTGATGAGGCTGATTTTGGATGTGAGGGAAGACCGGACGGATATGTGCCGACGGTTAAGGTTTTTCTTGAGGGTGAGTATGGGGCAGAGGTTGTTGTTGAGATGGAAGATGCCAAGATGTACGAGAGAGAGCTTGACGAGGGTGTGGAGGTTATTATAGGTGATGATGCGACCCTGTATCAGGCGAATACATATATGGAATTTGTTGAGACGGATAATGGTGACATAGTGCAGGAGAATATGACAGATAAACAGTCTGAATGGCTTGACGGTTATATGGATGCAATAGAGGAAATGGAGGGATGAGATGTTAAATCCACTTACGATGATGAAATTAAATCAGGCGAAAAATAAATTTATATCAAATCATCCAAAATTTGCGGCTTTTATTAAAAACTTTTTTTCTAAGAAGATAGAAGCAGGGACTATTATTGAGATAACTGTCAAAAGACCGGATGAAGAACCTGTTACTTCTAATATGAGGGTGACAGAGAGTGATATAGAGTTACTCAAAAATGTAAAGGAAATCATAAAGAAGTAAAAAGTATCAGGTGATTGTGAGGTTGAATATATATTATGTTGATTGCAAAGGTATAGCAGATAATAAAAATATTGATTATATTTGAATAGTTTGCTCATAGATTATGACAGTTTCGCAAATGCCTGTAGAGAGTATAAATGCCTGTAGTGAGCATTAAGATTTAACAGAGGAGATAATTTATTATGAGAATTGTTATTGTAAGACATGGTGACCCTGATTATGAGCATGACACATTGACAGAGACGGGAGTTAAGGAGGCGAAGCTTGCGGCAGAATATGTCTCAAAACTTCCTGTAAAGGCATTCTATGTTTCGCCGTTAGGCAGGGCAAAGGATACGGCAGCTTTTACACTTGAAAAAATGGGGCGTGAAGCAGAAACGCTTGACTGGCTGCGTGAATTTAAGGGGCGTATAGAAAGACCGGATGTTCCAGGAAAACAGAGTATCTGCTGGGATTTCCTGCCTGAGGATATAGAAAAAGAAACAGTTTATTATGACAAAGATAAATGGCTTGAAACGGACAGGATGAAAGCAGGAAATGTAAGAGAAGAATATGAAAAGGTATGCAGCGGACTTGATGAACTTCTTAAAAAACATGGCTATGAGAGGGAAAATCTTTATTATCATGTAAATAAGGCGAATAATGATACGATTGTATTATTTTGTCATTTCGGAGTAGAGTGTGTTATGTTAAGCCATCTGTTAAATGTGTCACCAATGGTATTGTGGCACGGATTTTGTGCTGCACCGTCCTCAATAACGAGCATTTATACTGAGGAGAGAGTAAAGGGAAAGGCATTATTCCGTGTCAATGAATTTGGAAGTACGGCACATCTCTATGTCGCAGGCGAGAAGCCGTCATTTGCAGCAAGATTTTGTGAGTGTTACGACAATGAATATGAAAGACATGATTAAGATTGTGATGCTTAGAACTGTTGTTTGAAGTTAAATTCGATTAATGAGCTGATATTTGATAAAGACGTGATTAAGATTGTGATGTCAAGAACTAATGCTTAAATTTATATTCGATTATTGAGCCGATTTTGGTTTAGATAAAAGATTTTATGAATATATTGTATGCGATAAATAAAAAGACGAAATCTCTATGCGGATTTCGCCTTTTTGAAATATTTGTATAATACGGTTTTTAGTTTATCAGGGTCGATAGGTTTAGTAAGATGTTCGTTCATTCCTGCGGCGGTTGTTTTCTTTTTATCCTCGTCAAAAGCATTTGCGGTTATTGCTATTATCGGGATTGATGAGGCATCTTCATGGGAAAGCTGCCTTATTGTTTTGGTTGCCGTAAGTCCGTCCATGACAGGCATCATTATATCCATAAGGATTGCATCAAACTCGCCCTTTGCTGATGCACTGAATTTGTCAACGGCAATCTGTCCGTTTTCGGCTTTTACGGCAGTTGCACCCATATCTTCTAAAAGATACATGGCTATTTCCATGTTAAGTTCATTATCTTCAACGACAAGAATATTCATACCTGTTAGATCACAGGCATCTGCCGGTAAATCTGTCGGGGCTGCTTTTAAATCATCGGTGTGCGTGTCAATGTCAAAACTCAGTCTGACC
>JBNMLR010000201.1:0-4793 GCA_050874945.1 Butyribacter sp.
ACCATACTCGGCAACATTACAGTTTGTAAAGTGGCACTTGTCAAGACCGATATTTTCAACCATATAGACAGCTCCGCCACGCTTTGCCTCACAGTCTGCAAAACGGCACTCACTTATCTTTCCGACACCTCCACGCACCATTACCGCGCCGCCATCTTCCGGTGAATAGCATCGGCTGAAAATACAGTTTGTAATCTCGATACTTTCACCCCAGAATCTTATCGCCGCACCTCTTGTCGTATTGTAAATATTTGACTCACTTACAATGACCTTTCCCGACTCAGCTCTTATAAACATTCCGTAATTTCTGCAGTCTGCTTCGCATCCTTTCACGACCACATGGCTGTAATCACCTTTAAGATTTATGCAGGCACGGTGACTGTCACTCTTTCTTATAATCTTACTGTTGATTATCTCAAGAGTCCCGCCGTCTAAAAGTATATTTCCATATACCCTTACAAGTGCATGGTCAAATACCAGCTTCATTCCTCTTTTGATAACTATATCCTCATAAATCTGGCATCTGTCCGTTATCCTTAACTCTCTCTTTTCTTCCAATATCCTCTGCGTACACTCAGAATATTCATATATCTGCAACGCAAAATATTTCATGTCTATAAGTTCTATTTCAGGATAAAGATTTTTTATTATCTGTGCCAGTTCAAAGCACTCTTTCGCATCTTCTTTAACCGCACACTCAATAAATCTTCTCACGACCTCAAATATCTGTTCCGATATTCCAAGTTTGTCCGCAAATTTCTTTGAAAATTTAATCTCCTCAGCAGAAATTTCACTACCTATACCCGATACATTTAAAAGGTCCATCAAAAAAATTATCTTTTCTTTTCCTGTTTTTATGTTTTCCAAAACAAACTCACATATCGTTTCGGACTCTTTTGAATTTCTAAGAGCCCACGCAATATCTGTCGAATTCATTTTAAGACCATATTTCATAAGCCGTTCAAGTTCAAAATTATTTAGCAATTTCACTTTTTTGTTAAGCCCTGCCTGCATTATCACCGCAGAACTGTATTGCATTTTAAATCCATCATCATATGAACAGAACGGATGCTCAGGGGTAAGATAAATTTTTCGCCTGTAATTAAATTTTGTCAATATATCTACGATCATATCTATCCTCCCTATAACCTCTGCATCTCAAAATCATCATCATAAACATTAAAAACGCTGCTCTCCTCAGGCATACAGTCCTTATACCTGCAATTTGTGACATACTGTCCAACTTACTATATTTAAAATATATTGCCGAACCGAGATATTTTGCCCTGCATTCCTCAAACATACAGTTCTCAACCTTTACATTACCTATTGACTCAGAATATAAACCACCGCCATACTCTGACATACAATTTGCAAATTCCGTGTTTTCTATGTTTACTCTCGAATTTTTCATCAAAGCCAGTGCACCTGCATTGCAATTTACAAAACGGCAGCGTGTTATGACTGCCGACCTCCCTAAAAAATCGGCAGCTCTTTCTTTTGAAGTATTGCTTATAACAGTATCAGATAATATAAGTCTGCCCGTTGTCTGATTTATGCATCCACATTTTCCGCCACAATCAATAAATGAGTATGTAATCTGAACAATGGCTGTTTTTGACAGCTTCATAAAAAAATCATCCCTGCTGTCCATCACCCGCACTCTTGCATTATAAAGCCGAACTCTTCCGCCATCCGTTATTATACTTCCATATATTTTAAGTATCCCGCCTAAAATAAGCAGCGAGCCGCCTCTTTCCACAATAATATCACCGGAAACTTCAGTCGGTTTATCTATTACAAATGTCTTTCCCGCCTTGACGGTTATGTTGTCATAATTCTCCTCAAGCACAAATTCAGGAAAAAAGTACGACAGAACCGAATATCTTATCTCATAACCTTTCTTTCTGAAAAGCTCATATGCGTTCACCGCCTTTTCAATGTCCTTTTTTTGAGCACTTTCACTAAATGTCTTAAAAAAGTTTCTCTCAATATCAGAAAATCTGAATATCTGCTGATAATAATCGAGAATTTTTTCACAATAGTCCTGTGACCATAATGATAACTGATATATCTTATACAGATCTAATATGAAACAATATTGAATTTCTTTTTCTCTTATTTTTTCAATACACTCAGTCAATCTGAAATCAAAATAATTATTTATATCTGTTATTATCTGTTCTCTTCCTTTTTCTGAGATACATAATCTTGTCAGCAATGACTCAAAATACTCCTGAAGTTCTTTCATTGCTTTCATATTTCCAAGTGCCATAACACCGAGTCCAAAACTATATAAATACCTGAAAGAATCATCATACCGCACCATTGGATGACTGACTTTTTCGAGTTCACTCTGCCTTCTTTTTAAATATCCTAATATGTCTGAACTGACTCCGAACTCCATTCACACACCTCCTCATATGTTAAAGCGGATATTCGCAATCCGCCTGCGTTTAAATAATTTTTTTCCTATATAATTTTTCGTATTTATCATCTGTTTTCTTTACATACGCTGTCTATCTTTTGCATCTCAATACTTCTTATCATTTCTCTTTTTATTTCTATGGCTGTATTTTCTATAAGTTTCGCATTCTTTTTACAATGTCTTATAAAAAATTCGTTCTCCCTGCTGGTCGCTCTCATATAGTTGCTGCACAAATATTGCTGTATCTTACCCGCATCTATCGCATCCTCAAACTCAATAGTATATGGCATAATCCCTATCCTGTTTCTCGGAACATTATACTCATAGCTTATCCTCTTTCGTGTCCATTTTCTTTCGGTACGGTATTTTCCCACAATATATATGGCTTTTTGTCTTATTGAAGTGTAATTTTCAAAAAAATCCCTTATATTATCAGGATTTTGTGTAAGATTTACCACAACTATATCTGCATCAAACAATATCTGCTTTGTACTAAGATTTTGATTTGACTCCGTATCTATAAAAATATACTCCGAAACTTCTTCTAATATTTTAAACAACTCTCTGTGAACCATACTGAAATCATAATTGAATACTTCTTTGTTAAAAACCATCCCCGATGGCAAAAGACACATATTAGACAACATCAGATCAACTGTCGAATTTTTGATAAGTTCTCTATCCCTCTCTCCACAATAAATCCTCTTTAGTATGTAATCCAGTCCATATTTTACATTGTATCCTCCGGATTCCCTAAGGAAATCCTGATGCATTGGCTGCAGCAAAACATCTTCAAGACTTTTATTTCTGCTAAAATGATTTTCCAATAAAATTTCTTTAACTCTGCCTGCATTTCTAAGTGATACCATTGATGCGATACTCGCCATATTGGATGTAACGCACATCTTCTCCCCCCCATTACTCCAAAATGCTATTTTCATATATATTCTCCATTCTTAAATTTTTCTCTACCCCTTTAATAAAGTAAACGTTTTTGCACTATTCTTAATGCTGCATACTCCGAATACACTTATTATATTCGTATATTAAAGAATTTTTTTCGCAATGTAAAGTGGTTTTTGCCTTATTTTTGACAATTTTCTATCTTTCTCCATTATTCACAAATTTTTGTTTATTTTTTCTACATATCAAAAAAAATGTCACTTATTCCGTAACATTTTTCTCGTATTACAAGACTAAAAAAAATTTTTTTCGTCATTTTGCTAAAAATTCAATGATTTTTTTGTGCATTTTGCCACCACTGATTTTTCCATGCACTGCTGTTTTATAGATCCAATGAACTGCACTTACAATATCTTTTTCAAAATTGCTGTCTTTTTGAAGACTCAGACTAAACATTATAGTATCAAGCATCACGATTTCTCCTGCCACCTGGTATATCCTGTCATATGTATCTTCTTCAGGATTTTCATACTTTTTTGTAAAAATACGGTAATCAGCATAATTTTTTTCAAATATTGCAAGTCTTTCTCCGTATTTTTTAGTAAAATCATCGTATTTTATCTTAAACTCTTCCTCGCTCATCTGCTCCTCATAGGCGTCAAAACTTCCATCAAAATATACACAGTCATTGCAGCTTAGTATAATATCCACTGCCATATCCGCAAAATCATAAAACAATGTACTGAGTAACCCAGGTTTTAAATAATATTTATTTCTTATATCATTTATCAAAATATCAAATCTGTTCTTTTCCCGGACAAACCACTCTATACTGCTGCTGTCAACAGGGTACATTTTTTTATCCTGTCCCATCTCATACCACATATTTTTTATTTTGTCACGGCTCAGATATTCTATTGTGACCGGACATGATGCAGCCATAGATAAGAGCATAGTATCTTTGTCAGAGAACGACAGTCTCGGATATTTGCGGCAGGTATTGCACAGTGTCTTTTCATCAGAGTTTCTCTGTATGCGGCAAAGACCGTCACCATCAAGCATGGCACAATCACCGTTTGCCCTGTTTTTAAATGAACGCACATTGTCTTTTTCTACAATATTTGATAATATATCAGCCCTTAGACTTTCATCCTCAAGATTTTCAAACCTTGCATAGGCTTCTTTGTCAACAACTATCTTCCACCCGCTGCAACAGGTTGTCTGGCAGTCTCCCGCCAGACATTCAAAATCCATGTAATTTCCAAATACATATATCTTCATTAAAACATAAGCTCCGATTTATCTTTGAGAAGTCTTGCTCCCTTTGCAATAAATAAAATCCCTGTTGTAATCCCTGAAATGATAAGCAGTATTCCCATAACGAGATTAAATGAACCTACGGATTTCATTGTCTTATATATCTTCTCTCCCATATAAGTCTCCTTTTGGTCTTTTATTAAAC
>JBNMLR010000202.1:0-4785 GCA_050874945.1 Butyribacter sp.
AAAAAATACCATTAAAAGACTATGATCTTTGTATTATAATTGGAAATCTTATGGATAACAGTTTTAATGCCGTAAGAAAAATAACGAACGCAAACTCCAGGCATATCAATATAGATTTATATACAGATAACCTCCAGTTTGTCGTTCATGTCAAAAATACACGAGTTGCGGTAGATGCTGAAAAAGAGAAAAAAATCGATCCGAATGAATATTACCACGGCTATGGAATTACAAATATCATAAACACTTCTGATAAGTACAAGGGCGTCTACAGTTGTTATACTGAATCGGAGATATTTGAAACGATAATAATCTATCCTATAATTACTGATGATGAACTTAGACGCAAATTAAACATACCTGAAAATTTTTAAAACACGAAAGCCTTTATAGACTTTCGTGTTTTATATTAAATTTATTCAATAGTTTTTTTACTTAAAATTACTGGAGCACCATGCGTACTGCACCGTACATTCCTGCATCATTTCCAAGCTCTGCAAGTCTGAACTCTGTATTTTTAAGTGCAAACATTACATTCTTCTTGTACTGCTCTTTCACAATATCGATAACAACAGGACCATTCTTAGAGAGTCCTCCACCGATTACAAATGCCTGTGTATCAACTACTGAAGCAACATTTCCAAGACCCATTCCAAGATATATTGCAAAATCATTTACGGCTTCTGCTGCAAGCTCGTCTCCTGCCTTATAAGCGTCAAAAACCTCTTTGCCGCCTATTTCATCAGCAGCAAATTTTCTAAGCTCTGACGGCTTGTCTGACGCTTCAAGACGCTCTTTAGCCATTCTGATAACACCTGTTGCCGAACTGTACTGTTCAAGACAGCCCTTACATCCGCATCCGCAGGTAAGTGTCTCTTTAGGATTTACAGTGATATGACCTATCTCACCGGCAGCTCCGTTTTCACCCGTAAGTATCTTTCCGTCCATGATAATTCCACCGCCTACACCTGTTCCAAGTGTTACCATAACGATATTGTCAAAACCGCGTCCACCGCCACGCCACTGCTCACCGAGAGCCGCAACATTTGCGTCGTTACCGACCTTAACTTTCTTAACACCGGTAAGTCTGCTCATCTCATCTGCAACCGAGAAAATCCCCCAGCCGAGATTTGCACACTTAAGAACTCGTCCGTCCTCTGTTATAGGTCCTGGAACACCCATTCCGATACCGAGAATATCGTCTGTCTCAATAGATTTCTCTGCGTTCTTTTCCTCGATAGACTTCACAATGTCAGGAAGAATATTTTCACCATTATTTTCTTTTCTGGTAACGATTTCCCACTTCTCAAGCATATCGCCCTTTTCATCAAAAAGTCCCATCTTGACCGTAGTTCCGCCTATATCAATTCCATAAATATACTTTGCCATTTTGTTCCACCTTTCTTTTTATTACAATATTTTTTAATACAATACTTTTTCTAATCACCGCTAATTATTATGTATATAATTTTTTACTATTTTTATATTACATTTTACTGCTTATTACTCGTAATACCTATATACCAATTTAATTATCAGTACTATTCACACCTTTAATGCAACCCCTAAAAATTATTTGCATCTTTTTATAGAATTGCAACTTATTGACTAAAACATTGTTTCTATATAATTAACAACAACACTTTAATCTCTTTACAATATTACTTGTATTTTTTATATTTACATACTCTTGCTATTTTAATACTTTAAATTACAGCTTTATTTATATTTCATATGATAAAGTTTGAAACCGGTTATTATAAATCCTCGACAGCCTCATATCTGATACGAAGTTCAGGCATCTTTTTCATCTCAGTATAATAATTAACTGCCCAGTCATCGCCTTGACTTTCATCGTTTTCACCTGTTGCCGGAGGTGCAAACATCTTCAATGTAAGAACCTGTCCGTCTTTTACCTCTGAATCAAAGAACGCAGGCATAAGGTCAACTGTCTTAGTCTCAGGTGCTTTATAGAACCACTTTCCATTTATCTCCATCATAATATTAAGTTCTTCTTCAAAAGTAATCTCAAAAAATTCCGGATTTCCCTCCATTTTAATATCAATGGCAACACCGTCTGCGTCCTCAGAACCGCCCCAGCGCATCTTTGCAGGAAGTTCCACCTTATCTTTTTCCTCAATAACAGGCTGGAAATAAGGGTCTTTCAAAATTTCCTGATACTGCTTAAGTAACGGCTGCGCTATTCCAACTGATTTATTGTTTGTGTCTTCGATTTCAAGTCCAAGTCGTCCTCTGTCTCTGAACTGATACATAGAAAAACCATCAAACCAATCCGCATCATCCGATTTTATTCTTTCTACGAACTTTTTAATAGACTCACCCTGTCGTCTCGGACCTGTCACATCTCCATCCGTGTTAAACTCAGATATAACAAGAGGTTTACATACATTATCTGCAACCTTTGTAAGACGCTTTGAGGTCTTTTCAAGCCTTTCAACAAATGTATCAAGCGGTGTCACTGCATAACTGTCTCCGCCTTTCTCACAAACATCAAACGGCCAGCCGTAATGAAGTGCCAGATAGCAATCATTTGACCAGTAATCAGCCACTTTGTATGCCTCCGTAAACTCTTTTTCGTACTGGATAGGCGCATCGTCCTCAAGACTTGTAACAGAACCTCCACAATACACGATAGATACATTTGGAGCTTCCTCCTTGACAATCTTTGCAAATCTTACAAAGAAATCACCAATCTCCTGATATGAAAATCTCTGATTGTGTGTAAACCAGTCACCTGTGCACTCATGATTTATACGAAGTCTCATTCTTCCAAAAGTTCTAAGCTCCTTTGCAATCTGTCTGAGATATTCGTCCTCCAAAGAACAATCAATCGTAAGTGTCAGTGCAACATCCTGTCCGTGCTTTCTTATATCACGCATAAAAGTAAACGGCTCACCATCCATACTGCCGCCAATTCCACCAAGGTAAGGGAAATAATCGTCATACGGATAATCCCACTGAAAATGAATTTCCATATCCTTGCAAGCCTCGCTTATCCTCTGAGGCCATTCCTTATCCTTAGGATAATATGTGTACATAATGCCAATATTTCTGTGAGGTCTGCCGAGCACATTCAATATGTAATCCTGATTTACATATTCGGCTCTCTCACTGCCATCCCCTAAGTCAAGTCCGCACTTAGCAGGATTTAAAGTAATTCTCTTTAAACTCTCCATAAACTTCCTCATTTCTTTTTATTCTCTGATATTTATTATATGACGCCCCCTATGCTGAAGCATATAAGGTACGAGGGCTTATTTATCAATATTTTTATATATGTTTTATCGCCCATTAATCAAGTTTCATAAAAACTTTTGTATAAACAAATTCATTATAGCATACCTAAAACATATTCTGCCACTAAAATATCAGTTTTACATTTTGGTTTTTTATCATATCTCAACTTTTAGTCTTTGTCTTTATATTATAACTGCTTTTTACTTTTATCTTTATACTATAATTACTTTGCCTTGTTACTTTTAAACGATAATAACTTTTTGTTTTTGTCCATAAATAATAACAGCTTTATTTCATGTTTTACACCGGATTTATAAAAATTCCCAGATTAAGCGGACGATATGTCAACAATATAAAGGCACAAAGCTGTACCAGATTAACAATCAGTAATGTTTTTCCACAATTTTGTGTCTGTTTTTTATCTGAATATATTAACACATGATATTGTAGTGCAAACGCAATAAAAACGGCAATAAAAAATGTGCTTATATCTACCCATGCAACTTCAAAGCCAAGTATTCCCTTATATCCATAAAATAAAAATGGTATGCTCCATGTACCGACCATATTTGCAAGCAGTCCCGTATATCCTATCCGATGCAACTCATTATTTTTTTCTTGAACGTCATTTACTATTTCCGCGTTATAACAATATATATCCTTATTTATCTTGATATTATTGCTTCTGTATGTTTCTCCATAATTTTTACTTTTAATCAATCCCTGTCTTTTAATATATAAATTCCCAAACATAATATAAATAAGCATAGGTATAAACAGCAGCTTCATATGTTCCCATGTTGACTCATTAACAGGCACAAACAATCCAACCAACCACAATTGCCCCGACCAGCCATACACGAAATGAAACAGAGTTCCCAATATCCCAACAACAAAAAATCCTATTACAACATATCTTTTGTAGAACTTTTTTACCTTTTTATTATTATCCATCAACATACAATCCGTCTCCAACCGTTTTAAACTTTTAAATTATATTTCCAGCTCCTAACAGATAAGTTAAACTCTCAACAGCTTTTAATATCTATCTATGATAACTTTTTGTCCATAAATAATAACAGTCTTTATTTCCTATTTATTATTTATAAGTTGTTTAACAGAATACCTTTTATAAAATCTCTAACAAAGTTTATAAAGTTTCTAATAAATATTGTATGTAGTAATTGTTATTATATGTAAAACGATTTATATATAAAAGAAGCCTCATAATAAAAACTTCTTCATAAGTTCATAAGAATAAGGCAATTTAAGTGAGATAGTTATACGAACAAACGAAAAAGGACTTACTACAAAATTGTAATAAGTCCTTTTTATCTTAATGAGACACGGGGGATTCGAACCCCCGACAACTTGATTAAAAGTCAAGTGCTCTACCACCTGAGCTAGTATCCCATTTAAAACATGAGGTTTTTACCTCAATGCCCAGAGCCGGAATCGAACCAGCGACACGAGGATTTTCAGTCCTCTGCTCTACCAACTGAGCTATCTGGGCATATAGATAAATAA
>JBNMLR010000203.1:0-4777 GCA_050874945.1 Butyribacter sp.
CGATAAACCAGAGTAAATCTTACGGATTTAAAGTCGTTATGCTGCAGATACTTTATATGTCTGTATTACTGAGTGCAAACTTAGGAGTAATGAACCTTTTGCCGCTCCCTGCACTTGACGGAGGACGAATCGTATTTATCCTTATAGAAGCTATTAGAGGAAAGCCGGTAGATAAGGAAAAAGAGGGATTCGTACATTTTGCGGGATTTGTTGTACTGATGCTGTTCATGGTATTTGTAATGTATAATGACATAATAAAGATATTGCATTAGATAACAGATTTAAGGTAATTAGTGTATTTTAGACCATGGTGTCTTTAGGGCATCATGGTTTTTGTGGTATATAAATGTGCTAAAAGCAGATAAAAGTGTTTATTTTTTGGGAAAGAGGTAGAAAAATGTATAGAGATAATACGAAAGTTGTAAAAATTGGAAATGTTGCCATCGGAGGAGGAAATAAGATTGCAATACAGTCTATGACAAATACAAAAACAGAGGATGTTAAGGCAACGGTAGAGCAGATACTTGCACTTGAAAAGGCAGGCTGTGATATAGTCAGAAGCACTGTTCCAACGATGGAGGCGGCAAAAGCGATTTCAGAGATTAAGAAACAGATTCATATACCGCTTGTTGCCGATATTCATTTTGATTACCGTCTTGCTATTGCGGCAATGGAAAACGGAGCAGACAAGATTAGGATAAATCCCGGAAATATCGGTTCTGCTGAAAAAATAAAAGCCGTGGTCGATGTGGCAAAAGAGAGGAACATACCGATAAGAGTCGGTGTAAACAGTGGTTCTCTTGAGAAAGACCTTATAGAAAAATACGGCGGTGTAACGGCGGAGGGCATTGTTGAGAGTGCACTCGACAAAGTTAAGATAATTGAAGATATGGGTTATGATAATCTTGTTATAAGTATAAAATCATCAGATGTTATGATGTGTATAAAAGCTCACGAACTCATAGCAGGAAAGACACCTTATCCGCTTCATGTTGGAATAACAGAGTCAGGTACGGTATTGTCAGGCAATATCAAATCAGCAATAGGACTTGGAAATATACTCTATCAGGGCATAGGTGATACGATAAGGGTTTCACTTACAGGTGACCCTGTCGAGGAGATACGCTCGGCTAAACTTATATTAAAAACTCTGGGACTTAGAAAAGGCGGTGTGACTGTTGTCTCATGTCCGACCTGCGGCAGAACGCAGATAGACCTTATAAGCCTTGCTGCAAAGGTTGAAGATATGGTAAAAGACATGGATATGGATATAAAAGTTGCCGTTATGGGATGTGCCGTAAACGGACCGGGAGAGGCTAGAGAAGCCGATATAGGAATAGCAGGCGGAAATGGTGAGGGACTTCTTATCAAGAAAGGTGAGATTATAAGGAAAGTACCTGAAAATGAGATACTTGCCGTGTTAAAAGAGGAACTTGAAAAGCTGTGTTAAATGCCGAAAATGATGCAGAAATGGAGACGAATAAATATGCAGAGATTGTTACTTGAAACTTTTGACGGTCTTAATCTTACAGACAGACAGCGAAAGATATTTGATGATGTAAATGTTGAAAATGTCGTTGTTTCAAAAGAAAATAAACTGATAGAAATATATCTTGTGAGCAGCCATGTTGTAGCATACAGGGAGATATGTCTTTTAGAGTACGCATTAAGTGTTTTTTTCGGCAATGCGGACATTGACATAAAAGTACACGACAGATTTGAACTTTCACAGCAATACAATGCAAAGGCATTTTTTGACGAGTATAAAGACAGTCTTCTTCAGATATTCAAAGCTGAAAATATATTGGAGTTTGATATGCTCTATCAGGGAAATTTTGAGATGAAAGAGTCAGGACTTTATATTTCATGTGAAGATGACAGTATGTACCGTGGCAGGGAAAAAAATTTAAAGGACAGTCTTGTAAAGATATTTAACGAAAAAGCAGGATTTGATATAACTGTGGATGTTGAATATACAGAACCCGTAAAAGAAAAGGAAAAGAAAACGGAGATATTTAAGTTTCCGTCAAAACAAAAAGCAATGCAGAGACAGGACAATATTTCATTGCCAAACACTGCCGAATTGCAAAACAATATGCCAATGTCTAAAACAGGAACAGACGGAATGGGTTCAAATATTCCTTTTGATGCGGCGGATTATTATGTTGATGATATGGCATATGCTGCAACAAATATGGGCTTTGATATTCCTGCAGAGCCGGCTGCCGGTATGGAACCGGAAAAAAATATTCAGCCTAAAGCTGCGGCATCTGATGCTGCAATGATGGGATTTGACATACAGACTTCAGGTAACGGCTCTGTTAGTTCAGTTAAAAGCAATAATGCAAAGAATAAAAAAACAGATAAAAAATCGACAGGAAACGGTTCGTCAAAGCAGAACAATGCTAATGGTTCGTCAAAATATGGAAACGACAGAAAATACGGCAAAAGTAAATTTACGAAGAGCAAGATTCCGTTTGATGAAGATTGTTTTTATGGAAGAAACTGTGACGGCGAGATTACAAAAATTGCTGATATTCAGGATGAGATTGGAGAGGTTGTAATAGAGGGTATGGTTTCCTCGACTGAGGAGAGGGAGATAAGGAACGAAAAGATTATATTTATGTTCAATGTGACTGATTTTACGGACACAATCTCCGCAAAGATATTTATAAAAAAGGATGAAGCTGACCCTATAAGAGACAATATTAAAAAGGGCAAATTCATAAAGATGAAAGGTATCGCACTTTACGATACATATTCAAGAGAAGTTGGTATAAGTTCGATAAAGGGCATAAAGCCTGGCAAGGACAACCGTGTATATCGTGAGGACAACTACGAGGGAATGAAAAGAGTTGAACTTCATGCCCATACGCAGATGAGCGAGATGGACTCTGTTATGTCTGTCTCTGATTACCTGAACACGGCAAAGAGATGGGGACATACGGCTGTTGCAATAACAGACCACGGTGTAGTCCAGGCATTCCCTGACGCTGACCACTGTTTAAAACCTGATGATAATCTAAAGATGCTTTACGGAGTTGAGGCATACCTTGTAGATGACCTTATCGGAACAGTTAAAAATGATAAGGGACAGAACTTTGACGGCTCGTTTGTAGTTTTCGACCTTGAGACAACCGGATTTGGTGCAAAAAGTAACCAGATAATAGAAATCGGAGCAGTAAAAGTAGAAAACAGACAGATAGTCGATACTTTCAGCACATTTGTAAACCCTGAAAGACCTATTCCGTTTAATATAACGAAACTAACGAGCATCGATGACAACATGGTTGCAGGCTCGCCAAATATAGATGTGATACTGCCTAAGTTTCTTGAATTTTGCGGTGACAGTGTTATGGTCGCACACAACGCATCATTTGATATGGGATTTATAACACAGAAATCAAGGGAGAGAGGTTATGACATTGATTTTACGGTTATCGACACGGTTTCAATGTCAAGGGCATTACTGCCTGAACTCTCAAAATATAAACTTGACACGGTCGCAAAAGCACTCGGAGTATCACTTGAAAACCATCACAGGGCAGTTGATGATGCGGGATGTACGGCAGAGATATTTATAAAACTCATAAAGAAACTTGATGAAAAAGGCATAGATACACTCGCAAAATTAAATGAGATAGGTAAGCCGTCTATGGAAGCAATAAGAAAGATGCCGTCATACCATGCTGTCATACTTGCAAAAAATGAGACAGGCCGTGTAAATCTTTACAGGCTTATCTCTGAGTCGCACTTAAAATATTTCAGCAGAAGACCTAAACTGCCTAAAAGCCTTTATCTTGAATACTGTGAGGGACTTATGATAGGTTCAGCCTGTGAAGCGGGCGAGCTTTACCGTGCGATACTTGAAGAAAAGCCTGAGGAGGAGATAGACAGACTTGTCAAGTTTTATGATTATCTTGAGATACAGCCGCTTGGAAACAACGCATTTATGGTAAGGGACAGCGACAAATATCCTCAGATACAGGATGAAAATGACCTTATGGAGATAAACAGAAAGATTGTCTCTCTCGGTGAGGAATATAATAAACTCGTGGTCGCCACTTGCGATGTGCATTTCCTAAATCCGGAGGACGAGGTCTACAGACGAATAATCATGGCTGGAAAAGGCTTTAAAGATGCAGATTTTCAGGCACCTCTTTATTACAGGACAACAGCCGAAATGCTCTCTGAATTTCAGTATCTCGGAGCAAAAAAGGCTGAGGAGATAGTTATAACAAACACAAATCTCATAGCAGACATGGTAGATAATATAAAACCGTGCAGTCCAAGAAAATGTCCGCCACAGATTGAAAACTCAGACCAGGATTTAAGAGATATATGCTACAATAAAGCACATTCGATATACGGACCTGACCTGCCGCCTGTCGTAGTGGAGCGACTGGAGAGAGAATTAAACTCAATCATAAGCAACGGGTATGCCGTTATGTATATCATCGCACAGAAACTTGTATGGAAGTCAAATGAGGACGGTTATCTTGTAGGCTCCAGAGGTTCGGTAGGTTCGTCATTTGTAGCGACGATGGCGGGAATAACAGAGGTAAATCCGCTGTCGGCACATTATTATTGTCCAAAATGCCACTATTATGACTTTGATTCAGAGGATGTAAAAAAATATGTCGGCAGCTCGGCTTGTGATATGCCTGACAAAAAATGTCCAAGATGCGGTGAAATGCTGTGCAAAGAGGGACATGACATTCCGTTTGAGACATTCCTCGGATTTAAGGGAGACAAAGAGCCTGATATCGACCTGAAC
>JBNMLR010000204.1:0-4775 GCA_050874945.1 Butyribacter sp.
ACTGTCCTCACTACAGTATGAGAAACATTTCTCTGAATATTAATTTCAGGTTGTGGTTCTTTTTTCCTTTTTCCAAACAAAACTATCTCACCTCCAAATAAAACTTAATCTGCTCGTCCACAAGCCAAAACACATCTCCGGTATTTAAAATGGCACTTCTTTCTCTTCCGATAAGACCATTTTTGGTATATGTTCCGTTTTTAGACAAATCCAATATCTTAAACTGATTTGATATTGCATCATACATCACTTTACAGTGAATCCTGCTCACATCACCTTCCTCAACACATCTATCACAATCATTTATACTCCCTCCTATGGTGACGCATTTATCAGGCATAAACTTCCATTTTCTTGTTTTTCCATGCATTTTCATAGTGATATGCGGATAAACATCAACAGGAATATCTGCACTGCCTCTGTATGCAGTTTCAAATTCCCTTACAAATTCCTCCATGTTCTGTATTCTTACGGAGTAGTCAAGTTCCAGTGCACAATCTATAACCTCGCTCAATTCTTCCGGCACATTACCATTTACGCTGCTAAGGGACAACTGCTGCTCTCCGGCACATCTGTCCACTGCAGTAAGTGGTCTTTTACCGGATACGATAAAATAATAAGTTGCAGCAAGTGCATATACATCCGTCCACGGTCCCTGCTTTCCTGTTCTGGAATACTGCTCCATCGGTGCAAATCCCGGTTTTATCATAACGGACATATCCGTTGTTTCGTTTAATGCATATTGCCTTGTTGCCCCAAAATCTATCAATTTTATGCTGCCGTCCTCTAAAAGCATTATGTTGTCCGGACTTATATCTCTGTGCAGCAGTCCGAGCCGGTGAATTTTTGACATTGACTTTGCAACACTTATGATTATCACTTCTGCCATATCAAGCGGAATGATGCTGTTTTGTTTTTGCATATACTGAGCAAGTGTGCAGCCCTGTATATATTCCATGACTATATATCCTGTGTTGTTTTCATAGAAAAAGTCCTTTACATCTACAACGACATCATCTTCTCTCAGATTTTTCAGTATCTTTGCTTCATTTACGAAAACAGATAATCCATGTTCATAAAAACTTCTTTTTGTTTCATCGAAAGCCCTAAGTGAAATCCCGTCCTCACTTCTTACTGCCCAGTCATTCGGAAAGTATTCCTTTATTGCGAAATTTTCCTGTGTCCAGATACTCTCCGCCAGATATGTTCTTCCAAATCCACCTATGCCAAGAATTTTTTTAATACTGTATTTCTGATCAAGGATATGACCTTTCCTAAGCGAACTATCTGAATTATCCAACCTGATCTTCACCTCCGTTCTCTACACTGTGAAACTCAAATTTTTCTCTGCCCGCCGTGATAACATCCCCGTCTAATAGCATCCTTTTTCCGGTTATCTTCACACCGTTTACAAAAGTTGAATTTGTAGTTTCCAGATCTTCTATATAGCAAGCCATTTTAGTAACTTCTATGGCAAAATGCTGTCTTGAAAGCCTGTCATCGTCAAAATATATGTTGCATATGTTCGACCTGCCTACAAAGATACTTCCCTCGACATTCCACTCTACCTCTCTTATCTTTCCTGCCCTGTCAGTAATTATGAGTCTTATCAGCTTTGAATCTGCTTTCATAAGGTCATCGGCAGGCACCTCCACTACATTTGCAGGCTTTTTCTTTATCACTATGACAGTTATCACACCTATGACAATAACTATTAGAACAACCAGTAGCCACCAGTAAGTCCTTACTGCCTGCTTAATCCCCTCTGTTGTCGGATTAAGCCCGTCCTTAACTTCAAATTTCACCTGGTCGGTCTTTATCGTATTTTTCTCCACGGAATCATCTTTAATATTCTTACATTCCAATGTATATGATCCTGTATAAAATTTATCTTTAAAGAACAATGTGTATGTATGTTCCTGTTCATTTACGGTTATGTTTGATATTTCCCATACTTTTCCGTCTTTTCCTTTGAACCTTACAAGGTAATTACTCTTATCCTGTGCACCGGTAAGTTTTTTTGTAGTTCCATCTTCAATCTTTACTTTTATTGAATTGTCCCCTGACTGTTCTATGCTCTTTACTTTCGGGCGGTCAGTATCTTTCTGGCTATTTGTATATTCAAACTGTCCCTCTTTGTCTAAAGCTGCTTCTTTTGTCTTTCCGCCGGATTTCATAACAATGTTTAACTTTGACTCTGACAACGATAATGTTTTGTTACTTCCGTCAACGGCTCTGAATTTTAATACATATGTCTCATCAAACAATATCCTGTCGATTTCTTTAAATCCTTTTTTTACATCCTTTGTGCTGCTGCAGTCCTTATAATAACCTCTGCTGTAATCCTCATTAAGAATGTTTTTCTTTGTGTTTTTTATCTTGCTCAGGTTAGGTTTTGAACTTACATTTTTCAGCAACACCGCATAGACAGGTACTTTAGACTTCTTCACTGCCGGATTTACGTTATAATCTTCCTTATCTTTTCCGGCACTGTCATCCTCTCCGTCCGTAATAAGGAACATGACTGTTCGCTCTGATGAATTATCAACTGTAGTAAGTTTCTTTGTTATCGAGCGGTACAGCACCGTATAGTTTTTATTCCTCTTAATCTTTTTTATCTTTTTAATATCTTTGTCACGGCTTTTCTTGTCTGACTTTCCGTCTGCCTTAAAGATTTCAACCTTGTTTCCGTGTTTGCTGTCAGCACCGACCGTATAAAGTTCCATCTTGTCAATCTTTCTTATCTTCTTTCTAAGGTTTACAAGACTTTTCTTAACTTCATTAAACTGTTTTTCGTCAACTGATTTTGAGTTATCCAAAAATATAACATATCTTACAGGCTTACCTGCCTTTGCAAATTTAGTCACACTTTTTGTTTCAAACTCAATATCTTTTCCCTTAAAAGAAGCTGTGTACTCTGCATCTTTTGAAACTTTGTCTCCATTTACATAAGCTGTTATCTCCGGAGGATTTCCTACTGCCTGCTCAATATTTAACTGCTTTCTCTCCGCATATGACACCTTTGTATTTAATGCCGTAAAAAGTGCCATAACAAGAAACGCATATGTTATCTTTCTTATTCTTTTTCCCATGTTATATCCTCCTGACAATATGGTATAAATTTAAGCTCTGTCTCTCCCACTTTTATTACATCACCCAATTTCAAAGAGTGTGGCTCTGTCACTAAATCCCCGTTCAGATAAACGATATTGGAATTTTCCGCCGTCACATAAAACTCATTTCCCTTAGGGTCATATAAGACCGAGCAATGTTTCTCCCTCGAAATGCTCTTGTCATCAGTAAGCACAACATCCATTGCCTGACTCCTGCCCACAAAATTCTTGCCTGCATGAAGCCTGTAGTCATTTCCCTTTTCATCGCCGTTTATACATACGAGCCATCCCGTTACCGGCGGCTTTTTGGTAACTCCAAAAAATCCAAAAGATACTGTTTTATCACCATCTTCTGACGAACTCTCCTTCATTTCGCCCATATCCGGCTGCATGAGATTTCCTGCACTTTCAAAGTTTCCGCCTATTATCTCACCGAGCTGTTCACCGAGAGATATATCTACCTCCGCAATAGATACGGTCTTGTCATCTTCTTCCACATCATCTAAAGATATACTCAACTGCTCTCCTGCCCTCTTGCAATGAGGACAGCTCTTATACATCTTTGGATCATACCAATGTCCGTTACTACACTTTACTGCCATACATCTACTCCTATTTATCTTTTTATCTGACAAAAACAGCTATCGCCGAATAATTATCCATATTCGTTCCTCTGCCGTTTTCCAGTATTATCTTTCTCATTTCTTCAAGCCATTCTGCGGGTGTTGCCGATTTTTTCAACAGTTTGCACATTGTCTTTTCATCCATCAGCTCCCAGAAACCGTCACTGCACATAAGAAATGTTGTCTTTTTTCCTATCTTTATCTTTTTGCTGACACTGTATTTAGGGTTGTCCCACGGTGTTCCAACAACTCTCAAAAGCCTGCTCCTGTCAGGATGGTGCCTTATCTCACTTTCCTTTATGTCACCTCTGGCTGCCAATAACTCAGGGATACTGTGGTCAAGGGTTCTGTCCTTAACCTTTCCGCTCTCAAAGTGATATACTCTTGAATCACCGACATGATAATATGTGGCATCCTCCTGCTCTATATAAAGACAGGTAAGCGTAGTCTTCATTGCTGATTGAGCGTTTTCTCTTTCCTGTTTTTTCAATAGATTTTCCTGTGTACTCACAATGGCGTGCTCAACATTTACACCTTTGTTACACACCAACTCTATCATTTCTTCAACGACAAATCTTGAAGCCACCTCACCTTTTCCGTGTCCTCCAAGCCCGTCGCACAGTACACACAATACTCCTGTATTATCTTCCTTTACTCCAAGATAATCTTCATTGTTTGTGCGTTCACCTTTGTCTGTTATTGCTGCATAAGTTATTTCATATTTTTTCTCAGCCATAAACCTGTCACCTCTTTTTTTGTATTATTATGTCGTATATAAAATGCTTTTTTAAATTTTGTAATTTTTAGCAATCTTTTTGTAACTAATGTAAAAAAACTGTGTCCTGCTTTCGCAACACTACACTGCTGACATTTTGATGTAAAAGCAAAACACGGCAAGGGAAGTCACTAACATAAAGTTATAACTTCCCTTGCCGTGTTTTTAAATTTATTATTATAGACAAAAATATTACTGCTCTGCTCTGCTCTGCTCTGCTCTGCTCTGCTCTGCTCTGCTCTGCTCTGCTCTGCTCTGCTCTGC
>JBNMLR010000205.1:0-4774 GCA_050874945.1 Butyribacter sp.
AATCAGTACCATCCACAGCACTTAGTTAAAGAGCCACTCCATAATCAAATAGTAATGGGGTGACTCTTTGATTTATAAGAAAAAATTCTGTAAATACCGAGCGAACCTATACTTTCTAAGCTGTTTCTTCATTATCTTTCGACGTTGCAAGCAGATTTTTTCCAGCCGTTGAGAGCATAAGTTTAATTCTGTTAAGCTGGTTTACTTCACTTGCACCCGGATCGTAGTCGACCGCTACAATGTTTGAATCAGGGTACTGGTGACGGAGTTCTTTTATTACACCTTTACCTACAACATGGTTAGGCAGACAGCCAAACGGCTGTGTGCAGACGATGTTTGGAACACCTGATTTTATAAGTTCTATCATTTCACCTGTGAGGAACCATCCCTCACCTGTCTGGTTACCGCAGGATACGATAGGTGAAGCGTATTCTGCAAGTTTTTGGATAGGAACGGTAGGGTGGAAGCGTTTACTTGCGGCAAGTGCGTCATTTGCACATTTACGGTATCTCTCGATAAACCATATAAGGAAATTGTTTATCTTTGCACTTGATTTTTTCTTGCCGAGATATTCGGCTTTAAAGTTTGCGTTGTATAAACTATACATAAAGAAGTCGATTAGGTCAGGGCATACGGCTTCTGCACCTTCTTCTTCGAGAAGTTCAACTATAAAGTTGTTTGCAAGCGGCATGAATTTAACAAGTATCTCGCCTACGATACCTACCTTTGGCTTCTTTATGTCAACAAGTTCAAGTTCGTCAAATTCCTTAACGATATTCTGTATGTTTTTCTTAAACTGTTTCTTGTTTGCCTTTTTAACTGATTCGATGGCAATCTTTTTCCATTTTTCATGGAGGGCATTTGCAGAGCCTTTTACTTTTTCGTAAGGTCTTGTCTTATAGAGCACACGCATAAACACATCACCGTATATAAGTGCCTGAAGTGCCTTGTTTGCCATTTCAAGATTTATCTTTAAGCCAGGATTTTTCTCGATTCCGGCACTCATTGAGATAACAGGGATATAACCCATTCCTGCTTTTTCGAGTGCACGTCTTATAAATCCTATATAGTTTGTTGCACGGCATCCGCCACCTGTCTGCGTGATGATAAGGGCAACTTTGTGGAGGTCATATTTTCCTGACAAAAGTGCCTGCATAAACTGTCCGACAACGATAAGTGACGGATAGCACGCATCATTGTTTACATATTTAAGACCGTAATCTATACATTTGCTGTCTGCTTTTAATACCTCCACATTGTAGCCGCAGGAAGCAAGTGCAGGTTCGAGTATCTCAAAGTGGATAGGAGACATATCAGGAACAAGTATCGTGTAGTCTTTTCTCATCTGCTCCGTGAATATGACTCTGTGGTGTGCAGTGTCAACACGCTTAGCCTCGATTTTTTTACGCTCCCTGTCTTTTACGGCGGCGAGAAGTGAACGGATACGGATTCTTGCAGCACCTAAGTTGTTTACCTCGTCTATCTTTAATACGGTGTATATCTTGTTCTGCTTTGTGAGAATGTCGCTCACCTGGTCTGTCGTAACGGCATCAAGACCGCAGCCAAATGAGTTTAACTGTATAAGGTCGAGATTATCATTTTTGGCAACAAATGAAGCTGCCTTATAAAGTCTTGAATGATACATCCACTGATCCATTACGATAGTAGGACGGTCAACCTCGGAAAGTTCTGATATGCTGTCCTCGGTGAGAACTGCAACACCGTATGATGTGATAAGGTCAGGAATGCCGTGGTTTATCTCTGGGTCGCTGTGGTATGGGCGGCCAGCGAGCACGATACCATGTCTGCCTGTCTCTTTGAGGTATTGAAGGACTTCTTTTCCTTTTTTGCTCATATCATCACGGACAGCCTGCATTTCAAGCCAGCCCTCATGTGCTGCTGCTTTTATCTCAGCGGCAGGAATACCGTTTTCTTTCTGGAAGAAATCCACAAGACGTTTTGTAAGTATTTCCTCGCTCTCAAGAGAGATAAACGGATTCTGGTATTTTATCTTATCGTCACGCAGTTCCTCGATATTGTTTTTGATATTTTCACCGTATGATGTGACGATAGGGCAGTTGTAGTGGTTTCCTGCGTCAGGCACTTCTACACGCTCATAAGGAATACAAGGATAGAATATGTATTCAAGTCCCTGTCTTATAAGCCATGTGACATGACCGTGTGCGAGTTTTGCAGGATAACATTCCGATTCGCTTGGAATCGACTCGATACCGAGTTCATAAATCTTTCTGCTTGATACAGGAGAAAGTTTTACGCTGTAACCGAGTTTTGTGAAGAATGTGAACCAGAACGGATAATTCTCATACATATTTAACACGCGTGGGATTCCGACAACTCCTCTAGGAGCATCAGCCTTTTTAAGCGGTTTGTAATGTCTGAACACACGCTCATTTTTATATTCAAAAAGATTTGGAATATGGTCTTTGTTCTTTTCAAGTCCGAGTCCTTTTTCACAGCGGTTTCCTGATATAAACTTGCGGTCGCCCGTAAATTCATTGACTGTGAGCAGACAGTGGTTTATACATCCCTGACATCTTGTCATTGATGTTTTAAAACGAAGTTCGTTTATTTCCTTAAATGAAAGCATTGTGCTTTTCTGACCCGTATATCTGTCTTTTGCGATAAGTGCGGCACCGAAAGCACCCATGATACCTGCTATGTCAGGTCTTATCGCTTCACAGCCTGATATACGCTCAAAACTTCTGAGTACGGCATCATTGTAGAAAGTACCACCCTGAACAACTACCTGTTTTCCGAGGTCTTTAGGGTCTGTAAGTTTGATAACCTTAAGCAGTGCGTTTTTGATAACGGAGTATGCAAGTCCGGCTGAAATGTCGGCAACACTTGCTCCCTCTTTCTGTGCCTGCTTAACTTTTGAGTTCATAAATACCGTGCATCTTGAACCGAGGTCGATAGGATTTTCGGCAAATAAAGCTATCTTTGCAAAGTCAGCCACCTCGTAGTTAAGTGATTTTGCAAAAGTTTCGATAAATGAACCACAACCCGATGAGCAGGCTTCATTTAACTGGACTTTATCGACCGAGTTATTTTTTATCTTGATACATTTCATATCCTGACCGCCAATATCAAGGATGCAGTCTACATTCGGGTCAAAGAAAGCGGCAGCAGTATAATGTGCGACAGTCTCTACTTCGCCCTCGTCAAGAAGAAGTGCTGATTTAAGAAGTGCCTCACCGTAACCTGTTGAGCATGAGCGTACTATCCTTGCACCCTCCGGCATCTTTGAGTATATATCTTTCATCGCTTTTAATGCAGTCTTTAACGGACTTCCGTTGTTACTGCTGTAGAATGAGTATAAAAGCGAACCGTCATCGCCGATAACAGCAACTTTTGTTGTAGTTGAACCGGCATCTATACCTAAGAAAAGGTCACCTTTGTATGATGCAAAATCACCTTTTTTGACATTGTGTTTATTATGTCTTTCGGTGAAATCTTCATATTCTTTTTCGGAAGCAAACAAAGGCTCCATTCTTGTTACTTCAAATTCAAGTTCTATTTTATCTGAAAGTTTTTCTTTTAACTCTCCGAGAGAGGACTGCACATCGGCATGGGCGTTCATTGCAGCACCCGATGCGGCAAAAAGATGTGAGTGGTCAGGTGCGATTATGGCATCTCCCTCAAGTCCGAGTGTTCTTATAAATGCCTGTTTAAGTTCGGTAAGGAAATGGAGAGGACCACCGAGGAAAGCGACATTTCCCTTTATCGGTTTACCGCAGGCAAGTCCGCTTATTGTCTGGTTTACGACAGCCTGAAAGATTGATGCGGAAAGGTCCTCCTTAGTTGCACCCTCATTTATAAGAGGCTGAATATCCGTTTTTGCAAACACACCGCATCTTGCAGCGATAGGATATATAGCCTTGTAATTTTTAGCGTATTCATTAAGACCTGCGGCATCAGTCTTTAAAAGAGTAGCCATCTGGTCGATAAATGAACCTGTACCGCCTGCACATATACCGTTCATACGCTGGTCGATACCGCCGGTAAAATAGATTATCTTTGCGTCCTCGCCACCGAGCTCTATCGCAACATCAGTTCTCGGAGCATAGTCTTTTAAAGATGTAGCGACGGCAACTACCTCCTGCACAAAAGGAATTTCCATGTGCTTTGAGAGAGTAAGTCCGCCCGAACCCGTTATCATAGGTGAGACAGGCATATCTCCAAATTCCTCGTATGCTTTATCTACAATTTTAGCCAAAGTTTCCTGAATGTTGGCATAATGTCTCTGATAATCTGAAAAGATTATCTCGCCGTCTTTGTTCAATATAGCAATCTTAACAGTAGTTGAACCAATATCAATACCAAGTGTGTTAAAATCTAATTTCATCGTGTACCTCTTTCTATATCATAGCCAAAAGTCGCCATATTCTGCTATTATATGACAAACTATTTCTTATTTCAAGTGGCAGTGTCTGACAGCCGTCTTAAATTTTTTGTGTCAAAATTAAAATACCGTGAATATAATATAAAGAAAGTTTGAAATAAAAAATATAATGTCCCTATTAAATATGATAACGCATTTGTTTTTATGACATTATATCGTAGAGGTTTTTTATGAATTATGATACTTGTGACGGAATGACATATACCATAAAGCAGGGGGATACATTGTATGGAATAAGCAGAAAATATGATGTGCCGCTTGCAATGATACTCCATGCGAACCCTTATGCAGATGTTTACAGACTTAATGTAGGAGACACGATCTGCATACCGGTGAAAAAGAAATGCTGCA
>JBNMLR010000206.1:0-4769 GCA_050874945.1 Butyribacter sp.
CTATTATAAAGAAAAACAGTTCAAGCACTTCTGCTCCAACTGTTTCTCCTGAAAGCACGGTTACACAAACTCCGGCTGCCACTACAACATCTTCTCCGAGTGCGACCGAGACAGCTTCAACAAAAGCCCCAAGCAGCACCTCAGAGACAGTTTCAACAAAAGCTCCGGACAGCAGCAATTCAGATGAAGTTTCAACTTCTTCACCTGCAACAGCCACTCCGACAGCATCAGCTCAGGCAACCGAAGAACCGACACCTTCACCTGCAGCAACGGCAAAGCCGACCGCTTCACCTACATCCGTTCCGATTTCAACACCAGGCAACAGCCATTATACCGGTGATGATTCACTGTCAGATTATGTAGCACCTACCCGCACTGTCTATGACACTGACGACACGGATATATCTTATGAGGATGCCACAGAAATCACGCTTTTAAGCTCTGCTTCAAGCAAAATAACAGAAGATAATTATACAATCAGCAAGAAAAACAAACTTACGATAACAGCGCCCGGAACATATGTGATACATTCTGTTGACGGTGAGACAACCGACGGACTCATCGAGGTAAAATATTCAGATGACACTATGACAGGCACTGTTCACATTATCCTTGACGGTGTGAGAATGACTTCATCAAATAATACTGCACCGGACAGTGACACAGGTCTTATCACAATTAAAAGTAATGTGACAAAAGCAGTTATCACACTTGCAGACGGCAGCACAAATACACTTACAGACACCGGAGAAACAGGTATTGATTCTGATGACAATACTTCAACTACTTACACAGCAGGTATTGTCTGCAAAAAAGTTCCATTAACCATCAACGGAACAGGAACATTAAACATTATCTCAACAAACGGAAACGGCATCAAGTGCACGGATGAATTAAAGATAATCGACTCTGCAATTAATGTTTCCGGACCTGATAATACGGCAGTAGGACACAACGGTATTACCGGAAAGACGGGACTTACATTAAAAAATGCAGCCGTAAATGTTCATTCTAACAATGATGGTTTAAAAACAACTTTAGACGAGACAGATGTTGCCACTAATTCTGCACTTGCCGTTCTTGGCAATATGGAAATTGATGACGGTGATTATACTGTAACATCTGAAAACGGTGACGGCATTTCAGCATACAGAACGCTTTATCTTAATCCGTCAACATTGACAGTAACAACAAAAAATGCCGCTTCTTCAACTGAGGATGGCAGCTACAAAGGCGTAAAAGCAGGCACAACGATTTATGTACCTGAAACAGCAGGCACTATAAATGCTGATACAACGGCAACCTACAGTTCATCAAGGGCAAGCGGAGACAGTAATGATTCTTATGCCGATGACACTATCCATTGCAACGGATATATAAAGATAGACGGTGGTACATTCAACCTTGCGTCAGGCGATGACGGTATTCACTCTGATACTGGACTTGTTATAAACGGCGGTACTATCCTTATAACAGAGTGTTACGAGGGACTTGAAAGCGGTGATATAACAATAAATGACGGTAATATCACTATCACTTCCCGTGATGACGGCTTAAATGCCGCAGGCGGAAAAAACAGTTCAAGCAGTTCCGACAGTAACAGCAGTTCAGGTGGTTTCCCTGGTAACGACAGTTTCAATAAAGGTGATTCTTCATCAAGCACAGAGTATCAGATAATCATTAACGGAGGTACTATCACTGTAGATGCCGAGGGTGATGGCATCGACTCAAACGGTAACATATTCTTCAAAGGCGGTACGGTAACAGTAAACGGACCTACAAACGGCGGCAATGGTGCATTGGATTACGGTGACGGTTCAGATTGTGTATGTGAGATTTCAGGCGGCACACTTATTGCAGCAGGTGCATCAGGCATGGATGTTTCACCAACTAACGGTTCATCACAGCCGTCAGTAAATGTAAGATTTACATCTTCACAGTCAGCCAACACATACGTTGTTATCAAAGACAGCTCAGGAAATACAGTAATGACTGCAAGACCTACAAAGACATTCCAGTCGGTTGTATTATCATGCAGTGACTTTACACTCGGCAGCACATACACTGTTTACTATGGAAATGACCTCAACTCATTGTCAACATTTGACACATTCACTTTCAGTTCAGTAAGCACTTCTGTCGGAAGCAGTTCAAACTCAGGACAAATGCCTGGTGGCGACAATTTCAATCCCGGTGGAAACTCAAACGGCGGAGCTCCAAACGGTGGTAATCCAAACGGCGGTTCAAACAGCAATCGCCCCGGCGGAAGAAACTAAAACAACAAAACTTTAACGCTTAAACAAAATACCGTGTACCTGTTTTAATTTACAGATATACGGTATTTTTATTTATTGTCTGTTTCAAAGTAACAACAAATTATCACGAAGTATATACTTAGTATTTTTATTTATATTTTGGGACTAAAAAACATTTTGCCCTAAACTTATACTACTGATTGTTACTTTTATTTCATTGACATTTGCTCCGTATTTATTCTCCCATCTCAAAAATCGCATTTTCAGCTTTTTTGCGAAATCGTCTCACTGCATCCTGCTCACTCAGTTTTATTCCCTCTAATGGTTCAGTGTCTCCCTCAAAAGCATCTATTATTTTGGCAACCGTAGAATATTTTTTCTTTGCTTTCTCTTTATCTCCGGTATCTTCATAAAACTTAGCCATTATCATCTGCATTTCTATAAGAGTATAACCTGATACCTGCTGTTGCAATGACGCATTTTCAAGGCTTTCCTGTCCTGCGAGCAGCCTTGCCTTTAATTCCGTAGCCGAAAAATATAATTCCGGTATTTTTTCTATAACTTTCCTGCACGCACTCAAATCACCAAGTTTATGATATGTCTCTGCCATAATCCTAAGTGAATCCAGCTTTACTTCAAGTTCAATATTAGGTGTCTCTGCTAATATCTCCGCAATCCTTATGATTTCTTCTTCTCTATTTTCCTGAATCATCAATGGATATAACAGATTATTTAAAATCAAAACATTTCCCGGAAACTTTTTCAACCCCTCTCTAAGGATTTTTTCAGCCTTTTTGGGATTGTTATCTCTGATTTCATAAGCCTTATGGCAGACTTCGATAACTTTTTCCTCTAATTTCATTCTGTCATAATCAAACAATTCATCAATCGAAATTTCAAAAAAGAATGCGATTGCCGGAAACATCGTAACATCAGGCATGGCAAGTCCATTCTCCCACTTGCTGACTGCCTGAAATGATACTCCGAGATACTGCGCAAGGGTGTCCTGTGAAATCCCCTTTTCTTTTCTAAGTTTTCTTATTTTCTCTCCTATATTTACAACTGTCATATATACTTTCCTTTCATCATAAATGCAACTGTGCCATTGCGAAACCATCACTGTAATTAACTTTTGCACATATAGTCAGTTTCACAATTACCCATTGTAGATGCAACCCTGCAGAGTTTATGTTAAAAGTATATATTTATATAATTCAAAATACCATAACGCAAAAATAGAAAATCATTCAACCTTTGGTTGATGCAAAATTTTACTAACCATGCACTCAAAACAAATCTAGCATATTATCAAGATATATCTCCTCTCTGACATTAAGCCGGTACTCAGGCTTTGTCATATAATAGAGAAGAAATTCAAGAACAAGTGCACTTCCAAGTCCACGCCCCTCTATCTTAAAGTTGGTAAATCCCATAGGAAGATAAATATTCTTAATATCATCTGTCCCGATAAATGTCGGATTTTTCATGGCTTTTGAGAAAAGATAACCTTTGTCTGAGTCAGGTGCTGTGCAATAATGTTCAGGGCAGTTCTCTCCCAGATTTTTACGGCTTACCGTTTCATAGCAGTATTTTCTATCCTTACATCCTACAAAACAACATTCATTGCACAAAAATTCAACTTTATCTTTCTGCATCTGAGACATTGAATTTAATCTGTCAAACGATTTATTCAAACGAAAATCAGGCACTACATAACTAAAATCTTCTCTGTTTACTTCGTTCAAAAAATCATCAAAATCCGTCAGCACCTTTGTTGTCGAAGAAACAAAATATAAACCGGGATATTTGTCTTTCAGATAATTTAACAGTAAATCCGAATGAACTATCACACCGCTTTGACTATGTTTAACATTCTCAAATAAAGCACACAATTCATTGCATCTTTTATCATTAAGATGTTCTTCTTTAAGCAACGAATTGCTAAAAGTCAGTCTCGCCGATATTTTATATTCCTGCATTAATGCAATAACTTCCTGTGCTCCATACTCGCCAAATCCTGCACGACCACCGCCCCATATGCAGTCTGACGGAGCACCGTATATAGAACCAATCTCGCACCAGTCATAAAAATATTCCCTGTGCTCACGGAACAAATATAAAAATCTGCGGTATAGCTCGTAAAATTCAAATAATCCCGGAAGATGGTAATATGCTGTTTCTTTTTTCAATGTTTTTCCTTTCATGAGAAATATGTACTATTTATACCTGCGGTACGACATTCTATACCTTTCATGTCTGTGCCATTTTATGTACTTTTCACCTGTTCCAATAATTCCAAAATTTATGTAATGATTAATTTTTTATGCAACTTCAACAGAGTTGTCCTGTATCTGTTTAATCACCATCATTATCTGCTTTGCGGTTGCCATATCATTTTTAAACAATGAAGTAATACTGCCTGCACTTCTGAAAGGTTCTTCAGTAAGCACCTTATTATCCTCAATGTTTCCATTTTTCACAATATAATCAATTATAAGTCTTACAAAACGGTAC
>JBNMLR010000207.1:0-4764 GCA_050874945.1 Butyribacter sp.
ATCACATACAGTTCGCAAAAAAGCGGATATGTGAAACAGGGTGCTGAAGTAGCACAAAAAATGTCGAGTATTGTTGCAGACAATGTTGATATTAAGCTTGTGAGCGATTGTATCAAAGAGGGCGAGGGAAGTTCAAAATTAGATGAGCTTGCCACATTTTTAAATAATCTTGCCGGCAGATATAAAGTAAAGTATGCATATGTACTTGCCACGGATGGAAAGACTATAACTTATGTTTCGGACAGTACTGACAGTAAGGGTGAGTCGAGCTTTGGAGAAGAATACGAGGAAGATTATTCACATTTAAAAAATGTTTATGAGGAGAAAAAGACAGCAACGGAGGGTTACATATCTTATACAAAATATGGAAATCTGATTACGGCTTATGCACCTGTTATTGATGAGTCGGGAAATGTTATTGCAGCGGTCGGTATTGACTATGATGCTTCTACTTTGGTACAGCAGTTAAATCAAAGCAAGAGGGTAATAATCTCATTAACGATAATCTTTATCGTTGCAGCCTGCGTTGCACTCAGCCTGATAATGAATACGATTATGAGAAATCTCAAGAAAGTTGGGGAAAAGCTGGAGGAGCTTGCAAAGAGTGATGGTGATCTGTCAAAGTCGCTTGAGATAAATTCAAAAGATGAGATTGGAAAGATTACCGGAAATGTAAACCACATGATTGGTAATTTCAGGGAAATCATAAGGGAAACGCTTGATGATTCTAAAAAATTTGCGGGTGCATCTGACAGAATGGCTGAAAAGATTAAGGTTACAGGGGAGAATGTTACCGATGTGTCAGCGACAATGCAGGAGATGAGTGCTTCGATGGAGGAAACATCGGCTTCAATACAGCATATAAATGATGCGATAGGTGTTATGCGTGAAAATATTGATGATATTGATAAAGAAGCTGAAAACGGAAGTGAATATTCGGAAAATATCAGACAGAGGGCGCAGCAGGTAAGGGATAAGGCTGTAACGGCTCAAAAAGATGCAAAAATAAAAGCTGATAAGATGGCTGAGCTGATGAATGAAAAGATAGAGGAGTCAAAGGCTGTTTCGCAGATTGACAGTCTGACAGAAGATATTATTGCGATTACGGAACAGACTACGCTGCTTGCACTTAATGCAAATATAGAAGCTGCAAGAGCCGGTGAAGCCGGAAAAGGTTTTGCGGTTGTGGCAGGTGAGATAAATAAACTTGCGACAGACTCTTCGGCTGCGGCAGGAAAGATAAACAATGTAATGGAAAATGTTGTTCCGGCGGTAAATGCACTTGCAAAAAATTCAGAAGAACTAATACAGTTTATGAATGAGCTTGTATCAGACGGATATGGAGAGCTTGTAAAAACGAGTTCAGAATACAAAAATGATGCGGTGAGCATAAGTGAGATGGTGGCAAGATTTTCTGATAATGCAGGAAAGCTTCTTGATGAGGTTGAGCATATAAATGAGACAGCGGGGGCTATAAATACGGCAGCAGAAGAAAATGCAACTGCGATTTCAAATGTAGCGGAATTAGCTGTTGATATTTCAGATAATGTAAAACAGATAGGTGAAGAAGCAGACGCAAATCAAAAGGTAGCTAACAGTCTTAATGACCGTGTCGGAGGATTTAAGATATAATACAAAATCCAGATGCTTTGCATCTGGATTTTGGAGTTATTGTTCGTTTAATTTATGATTATATTCTTTCCATTTTGCTCTTTTTTCTAAATTCAGCAGGACTCATCTTGACATATTTTTTAAACTTTGTATGGAAATAGTCAACATTTTTGTAGCCGACTTTTTCAGCAATCTCATAGACCTTTAAGTCTGTTGTCAAAAGAAGCTCTTTTGAGTGTTTTATTCTTACTTTGTCTACAAAGACATTAAAGCCCTCGCCGACTTTTTTGTTAAATATCTTTCCAAGATAAGAACTGTTATATCCAAAGAGAGGGGCAATATTTTCAAGTTTGATATTATCCATATAATTGTGTTCTATGTAGTGGATTATATCGTCCATAACACCCTCGCTTGTCGGATTTCCGATAGTTCTTGTTATCATGTCAAACTGCTCGGTAAAGTAGAGCATAATCTCATAGAGATAGTATTTATCACCGATGTAGTCGATAATCTCTGCATTTCCCGGAAACGGAATGTTGGCATTGTGATAAAGATGTGAGATTTTCTCCTTTATTGACAGATATAAATCTGTGAGGAAAAGTTTTATCCTTGATATATCACTAGTCGAGTTGAACAGATTCCGTTCAAGTTCATGTAGTGTTTCGGCAATCTGATTACGTTTTGAAGCCTGAATATATCCCGTAAGTTTTTCACAATATTCCTGAAGATGTTCATCGGAAATGTCGTAAGTGTTTTCGTATTCTTCTTTCGGAAGTTCGTCCCAGCCTATGGTATGCTGCTTGTCCTCGCAGAAAAATCTTCTCTGCAGGAGTTTGTGTGCCTGCTGATAAGAGATGTGCACATCTTCAATAGAATGAACTTCACTTCCATATGCTATAAATAATGAATCGAGGGGTGAATTTTCCTGAGGTTTCTGTTCTCTGTTGTAATGGTCCAAAAACTCCTGAAATTTGTGTAAAGTAAATGCACCCTTTAACAGTATGACCTCATTTTGGTCAATCTCAATGCTCTCATATGAACTGTTTCCCCCATTTGTAACCTTTAAGAGATCAGAAAATTTATAAGGCAGTTCGGTTGCATGATGGCTGTATTTTTCATATATGACAACCTGATATATGTCGGCATCTATATTCATGTCATCTATATTATTTATGGTTGGAGTCCCATCTCCCCCCCCGGTAATTATATCAAAGAGGATCATACTTTTTGCCTTATCACGATAGGTATTTAATGTTTCTTTATCCTCTGCTTCTTTGCTTATCTGAGAACGGATGGAATCAACTGTCTCGTAAAGTTCATCCTCATCAATAGGTTTTGTGAGATAGTAATCGACACCGTTTTTGATAGCAGCCTGCGCATACTTAAAATCCGTATAACCGCTGAGTATAATGACTTTTCCGTTAAATCCTTTACTTCTGGCAGCCTCAACGACATCAAGTCCAAGCATTTTTGGCATACGAATATCCATGAGAACCAGATCTGGTTTTTTGCTTAAAATAAAATTAAGGGCATCTTCGCCGTTGGATGCCTCTCCTATTATCTCGAAACCAAGTTGTTCCCAATCAATAATGCATTTGATACCTTGTCTGATTATTAATTCATCATCTGCGATAAAAACTGTGTTCATGGGACCTCCTTTATCATAAAAATGTAATCACTCAAGTATTTATTATACATAAGAAACTAAATTTTTGCAATGGAATTATTAGTTTGAGTTTCCCCATTTTTTTCAGAAACTAAATCATTTGCAAAATAAAAAAGCAAAAACACTGCACTAATGTTATAATTAAATCACGACAAAATAAATAAAACAAAGGAGTGTTTTTGCATGATTAATTATAACAGATTAGGATATGAAATTAAACGGGATTTAGCAAATTTTTCAGAAAAAATTTCAAACGGATTGAAACGACCACAAAGCAAATTTCTTTTACAGATGATTTATGGCATTTTAGCTGGAAACAAACTTCATTTGAGCGAAATTGCTCGCTCTTTAAACGAAAATATTACACTTAAGAAAACCATTGACAGACTTTCAAGAAATTTGTCTGCCTTTAAACAAAAGGAAACGGTTATGAAAAACTATATTTCGGTGGTTAAGAAACAGCTAAACGAGAAAAATGCAGTGATTATTATTGATAATTCTGATATTACCAAACCATGCAGTCCGAAAATGGAAGCGATTTCTGATGTCCGCGACGGTAGTACAGGGGAAATCAGAAAGGGATATTTTACTGTGGAAGCTGCAGTTCTTTCACAGAATAAAAAAATGCCACTCCCCGTCTACGAAAAAGTCTTTTCAGCGGCAGAAAAAGGTTTTATCAGTGCAACACACGAGAATCTACAATGCTTGAAATCGTTGTCTGCACATTTCTCAAAGAACTGTGTCCGAACGCTTGACAGAGGATTTGACGCAAATGATTACTACAGATATTTCTTGAATAATGATGAAAAATTTGTAATTCGGACAAAAAAGAATCGTAATGTCATTTATAACGGAAAAACGCAAAACATTATTGATGTTGCAGGTAAGTACAAAGGGAACTATCGGATGGATTTTAAAGATAAACATGGCAAAAAGATAGAATGTAAAATTAGTTATATTCCTGTACGGTTATGTGAATTTCCAAACAAGGTGCTGGTTCTTGTGGCGGTATATGGTTTTGGTGCACAGCCAATGTTATTGCTTACAAATTTAGATGTGTCTGAAAAGAAAAAACTGTGTATGATTGCAACAAAAGTTTATCTGATGCGGTGGAGAATTGAGGAATATTTCAAGTTCAAAAAACAACAATTTGAATTAGAAGATTTACGGGTAATGTCTTTACAATCAATCCGTAATTTAAATCTGTTTGCAACACTTGTCACCGGCTATATAGGAATGATGAGCTGCGAAAAAGAAGATACAATTTTTATGCTGGAATTAAAAGAGTGTTCCAAGCGTATTTTTGATGTGCCTAAATTTATTTTTTATGGATTGTGTTATGCCATTGAGCGTGTTCTTGCCAGAACACACTCAGGCATAAAAGGTTTCATTTTCAAAAAAGAGCAATCACAACAACTAACACTGGCTGGATGCTTTGCTGGATTGGGTTTCAAGTGATAGCGGTTTGAAAAATGGGGAAACTCAAA
>JBNMLR010000208.1:0-4754 GCA_050874945.1 Butyribacter sp.
TAAAAAGCTGTTTGACGGTCTTTTTATAAAATACAATCCTGATGTAGCGACTATATATGACCTTCGTTTTCCGAGAATAATAATATCAATGCTTGCGGGGGCGGCGATAGCGGTTTCGGGCGTACTGTTTCAGGCAGTGCTTAAAAATCCGCTTGCTGATCCGGGAATTATAGGTATATCAAGCGGTGCAGGATTTGCGGCGGTATGTATAACGGCATTTGCACCGACGCTTTATTTCTTCACACCCGTTGCCGCCTGCTTCGGTGGTATAGCGGCATTTGTTATCGTTTATGCACTGTCGTGGAAAGGCGGTTTAAGTCCGTTGCGTATTATACTTACGGGTGTTGCCGTAGAAGCATTCTTTACGGGAATGTCAAGTGTCATAAACTCCATGTCAGGCGGTGACAGAACAGGTGTGGCATCTATTGTCGAGGGAAATATCACCCAGAAAACATGGGACGATGTAGCGACATTGTTTCCATATGTTGTTGTGGGACTTGTGCTCTCGGTGCTGTTTATAGGAAGATGCAACCTGCTTGCACTTGAGGACAAAACGGCGAGAAGCCTTGGTGTAAATGTAAACCGCACGCGTATAATAATCTCAGTTATAGCGGTAATACTTGCAAGCATCTCGACAGCGGTTGTCGGAGCGATAAGCTTTCTTGGACTTATCGTGCCGCATATAGGAAGAATACTTGTCGGCAGCGACCACAAAAAACTTGTGCCGTTTTCGGTGTTCGCAGGGGCATTTACATTTTTGCTTGCCGACACGATAGGGAGAACGATATGCCGCCCGTATGAGGTGAGTGCGGCGGTTGTGATGAGTGTTATTGGTGGACCGTTCTTCATTTTACTGCTCCGAGGAAAAAAGTAGTTTGAGTCAGTCTGTGATGATTGTGCAGATATAACAATAATACCGCAGACACGCTTGCGCTATATGTCGCTCGCAGCAGTACATAAAAGGTGAAAAGACCACCTTTAAGTGCCGGCGGCGACAAAATGTCTGCTAACATTATGTGTTATATCTGCACAATACAGCATAGTTTTGTCGATAATAAATGACTGAAAGATATTTATCGCAGTAGAAAAAATGAAGTTTAAGGTCAGGAGGTGATTAGATGGATAATGATAAGAAGTGTGATTATATGATGAAAGTTAAGGAGCTTTCGTTTTCTTATGGAAAGAACAGGATTTTAAATAATATTTCGCTTAAAATTCCTGAGGGTAAGATTACAACTATTCTGGGTGCGAACGGATGTGGCAAGTCTACTCTTTTTTCATTGATGACTAAAAATCTCGTGCCTGACCGTGGCAGGATTTTTTTGCATAGAAAAAATATCGGCGGTATGTCGCTTGGAGAGTTTGCTAAGCGTGTTTCCATCGTTCATCAGTACAATACGGCTGCCGATGATATGACTGTTGAAAGACTTGTTTCTATGGGCAGGACACCGCATCATAAGATGTTTGGCGGTGCGGACGATGAGGACGAGAAACTTATAAACAGGGCTCTTGAGGTCACAAATCTTTTGGAGTTTAAAGAGAGGGAGATTGGTAAGCTGTCTGGAGGACAAAGGCAGCGTGTGTGGATTGCAATGGCTCTTGCACAGAATACAAAACTTTTGTTTCTCGATGAGCCAACGACCTATCTCGATATAAGATACCAGCTTGAAATACTCGAACTTGTAAAAAAACTTAACAAAGAGTTTGGGATTACGATAGTTATGGTACTGCATGAGATAAATCAGGCAATCCGTTTTTCAGACTCGATAATAGGTCTTAAGGATGGAAATGTGCTCGCACAGGGAAATCCTGAGGAGATTATCACAAGTGAACTTCTTGAACAGCTCTACGGTGTGAAACTTGGTGTGACTGAGATTGACGGACACAAATATGTGCTTACGGCAGGATGATTGCAACAGATAACATATCAAAATATTGCTGTGCATTAACAGTGATTACCAATATGAAGGGACGGGGAATGAGATGATAAAAACAAGACTTGTGAGGTTATTATCCCATGCAAAAAAATATATAGTCTACAATGTGCTGTGGCAGTGGATAGCACTTATTGCACAGGTGGTTTCGGTGTTTACGATAGCGGGACTTTTTGGAAAACTATATGCAAAAAAAGCAGCGTCAGGTGACATTGTTAAGTGTGCCTGCGTGTTTGCGGCGGTTCTCGTTGTGCGTTTTTTGTGTGATAAGATGGCGGCGAGAGCTTCATATAGAGCGAGCGTTGATGTGAAATGTATTTTGAGGGATAAAATTTATGAAAAACTGTTGAAACTCGGTGTGTCATACAATGAAAAAATAGCGACTTCCGAGGTGGTGCAGCTTTCAACAGAGGGTGTCGAACAGCTTGAAATTTATTTTGGAAAATATCTTCCACAGCTTTTTTACAGTATTCTTGCACCTGTTACGCTTTTTATCGTGCTTGCGGCAAAGGCGAGCGTAAAGGCGAGTGTTGTTCTTCTCATCTGTGTGCCTTTAATCCCTGCTTCAATCGTGGCGGTTCAAAAGATTGCAAAAAAACTTTTAAATAAATACTGGGGAATATACACGGGACTTGGCGACTCGTTTCTTGAAAATCTTCAGGGACTTACGACGCTTAAGATTTATCAGGCTGACGGCATGAAAGCTGAGCAGATGGACGAGGAGGCAGCAGAGTTCAGAAAGATTACGATGAAAGTTCTGACAATGCAGCTTAATTCAACAAGCGTGATGGATATTGTTGCGTATGGTGGGGCGGCAGTCGGAATGATAGTGGCATTAAGTGAGTTTTTAAAAGGAAATATAACACTTGAACAGACGCTTTGCATCACGCTTTTGGCAAGCGAATTTTTTATACCGCTGAGACTTCTAGGTTCATTTTTTCATATCGCAATGAACGGAATGGCGGCGAGTGACAAGATTTTCGGCCTTCTTGATTTAGAGGAAGATGAGACAGGAAAAGTCATTTTTACTAAAGAACAGCTTAAAAATCTGTCAGTTAGTTTTGAGGATGTAAATTTTTCATACAACAGTGACCGAAAGATTTTAAATGATGTATCGCTTGATATTTCACCGGGTTCTTTCGTATCACTTGTCGGTGAGTCGGGCTGCGGAAAAAGCACGATAGCAGGACTTATTTCAGGAAAGAATAAGAATTTTAACGGCAGGCTAACACTCAGCGGTGTTCCGATAGGAGATATAGCGGAGAGTGAACTGATGCGTCATGTGACCGTTGTGAGACATAACAGTTACCTTTTTAAGGGGACGGTGAGGGAAAATCTTATCATGGCTGATTTAGGTGCAGACGATGAAAAACTTAAGGCGGTTTTGATAAAAGTAAATCTCTGGGATTTTGTGAGTGAGAACGGCGGACTTGACATGGAGATTGCTGAAAAGGGTGATAATCTTTCAGGCGGTCAGTGTCAGAGACTTTGTATTGCAAGAGCGATTTTGCATGACAGCGAGATGTATATATTTGATGAGGCTACCTCAAATATTGATGCCGAGAGCGAGGGCATGATAATGGATGCGATACACGAACTTGCAAAAACAAAAACGGTGCTTTTAATATCACACCGTCTGTTCAATGTAATATCATCAGATAATATTTATATGCTTAAAGACGGAGAGATAGCGGAGAGTGGCACGCATGAGCAGTTGATGAAAAACAGTGGAGAATATTTCAGACTTTTTGAGAGCCAGAGAAAATGGGAGGAGTTTGGAAAGGAGGATGCAGATGTCTGTAGAGAAATCAGTTAAAAAAAGAAGAAGTGCCGTTAAGATAATGGGACAGCTTATCGGTCTTGTTGCACCGCTTCTTCATATAATGCTGCTTGCGATAGTGCTTGGTGTTCTGGGGTATCTGTGTGCAATCTTTCTAACGATACTTGCAAGTCAGGTGCTCTTAAAAGGACTTGGAGAGCCGGTAACGGTATTTTCGGACATGAGCATAAAAACACTGTTTATCATTATGGGAACAGCGGCAGTCATGAGAGGTGTGCTTCATTATGCGGAGCAGTATTGCAATCATTTTATCGCATTCAAACTGCTTGCGATAATAAGACATAAAGTATTTGCAGCACTCAGGAGATTATGTCCTGCAAAACTTGAGGGCAGAGACAAGGGAAATCTTATATCAGTCATAACTACGGATATAGAACTGCTGGAGGTGTTTTATGCACACACAATATCTCCGATAATGATAGCATTGCTCACATCGGCTGTCATGGTAATCTTTATGGGAAGATACAGTCCTGTGGCGGCAGTTTATGCGGCAGCAGCATATATAATAGTAGGAATTTTTATTCCGCTTTGGAACGGAAAGCGTGGCGGCCAGACGGGAATGGAATTTAGAACCTCGTTCGGTGAATTAAACAGCTTTGTACTTAGTGCACTCAGAGGACTTTCAGAAACCATACAGTATGGCATGGGAAAAGAGAAAAGACATGAGATGCAGGAACGCTCTGAACAACTCGGAAAAATGCAGAGAAAATTAAGCCGTTTAGAGGGAACACAGCGTGCAGTCACAAACTTTGTCATACTTCTTGCGTCATTTGGGATGCTTTTTCTCATGGGAAAAATGTATCGGCAGGGTGAGATTGGTTTTGACGCAGTAATCACCTGCACGGTGGCAATGATGGGTTCATTTGGTCCTGTTGTCGCACTCGCAAGCCTGTCAAACAATCTCAATCAGACACTTGCAAGCGGTGAGAGGGTGCTGTCAGTCCTTGAAGAAAATCCGGTGGTAGAGGAAGTATCGGACA
>JBNMLR010000209.1:0-4753 GCA_050874945.1 Butyribacter sp.
CAAAGCAGGTATTGAAGTATATCAGCCGCAGAAAGTAAAAGATGAGGAATTTATCGGGGTATTAAAAAAATTAAATCCTGATGTTATAATAGTAGTTGCATTCGGACAGATACTCCCTAAGGAGATACTTGAACTTCCAAAATACGGATGTATGAATGTCCACGCATCATTACTTCCAAAACTCAGAGGTGCAGCACCTATCCAGTGGTCTGTCATAGACGGAGACGAGGAGAGCGGTGTTACCATTATGCAGATGGATGAGGGACTTGACACGGGAGATATGCTCCTTGTAAAAAAATATAAGCTTGACAGGAAAGAGACAGGCGGAAGTCTTTTTGATAAGCTGGCTTCATTTGGAGGTCCTATGATACTCGAAGTCTTAAAACAGGCAGAGGAGGGAAAATTAAATCCTGTAAAACAGGACGAGTCAAAACAGACTTATGCAAAAATGTTAAGCAAGGCGACAGGAGAGATTGATTTTTCAAAAACGGCAGTTGAGATAGAGAGACTTATAAGAGGATTAAATCCGTGGCCTAGTGCATTTACCCATATTCACGGCAAGATGTTAAAGATATGGGAGGCAGATGTATTAGACGATGAGGAAGTTAAATCGTTTGATATTGCAAAGACAGATTGCGGACATATCGCATATGTAGACAAGAATAAGATGCTTATAAGCACGGGAAAAGGTTATCTTGATGTGAAAGAGCTTCAGCTTGAGGGCAAAAAGCGAATGGATATAGCAGCTTTTCTTCGTGGATACAAAGTTGAAAAAGGGGAAACTCTAAATGGCTGATGAAGTAAATTTGAGAAATCTTGCACTTGATGTTATAGTATCAGTAATGGATAAGGGTGCTTATTCGGACAAGGCTATACACGCTGCACTTGAAAAACATCCGGGACTCGAAAAGAGAGACAGGGCATTTTTTACGAGACTTTGTCAGGGAACAATAGAATATGCGGTTTCCTCGGATTATATTATAAATCTGTTTTCAAAGACAAAAGTAAAAAAAATGAAACCTGTTATCAGGGAAATACTAAGAATGGGTGTTTACCAGATAATGCATATGGACAGTGTTCCTGACAGTGCAGTGTGCAATGAAGCGGTAAAACTTGCCAATAAAAGAAAATTTACAAATCTAAAAGGTTTTGTAAATGGTGTTTTAAGAAATATTTCAAGAGAAAAAGATAAGATAAAATTTCCTGACAAAAAGGACGGATTTTGTGCTTATGCGTCCGTTCGATACTCAATGCCTGAGTGGATAGTAAATTATCTGTGTGACAAGTACGGCGAGGATGAGACAGAAAAGATTTTTGAGGGATTTCTTAAAGCAGACAGAGGTGTGAGTGTAAGATGCAATGTCTCAAAAGCAGAACCGCAAAAAGTGTATGATATGTTAAAAAAACAGGGCATCAGTGTTAAAAAGAGTGAACTTTTTGATTATGCATTCTCCATAGATGGTTTTGACAGACTGCAGGATGTTGAAGCCCTTAAGAAAGGTTATATACAGGTGCAGGATTTCAGCTCCATACTTGCAGGGCATATCCCTGATGTAAAAGGCGGAGAAAATGTCATTGACATATGTGCCGCACCCGGAGGAAAGACGCTTCATATTGCCGACAGATTAAATGACAGTAAACTAAAAAGTGGCGGAAAGATAATTTCCTGTGACCTCACAGATGCAAAGACGGCACTTATAAAAGAGAATGTTAAGAGAAACGGTTTTAAAAATGTTTCCGTCATTAAAAATGATGCACTTGTATTTAAAAAAGAGTGGGAAGAAACGGCTGATATTGTAATCGCTGACCTGCCTTGTTCAGGACTTGGGGTTATCGGCAAAAAATGCGATATAAAATACAAGACCTCAAGAGAAGATATAATTGCATTGTCAGAAATACAGAGGGAAATATTAAATAATGTAAGCCGTTATTTAAAAAAAGGCGGACAGCTTCTTTATAGTACCTGCACAATAGCAGGAGAGGAAAATGAAGATAATGTCAGGTGGATACTTGAAAATCTTCCTTTTAAGAAAGCTGATATAAGAAAGAGAGTTCCTGAAAAACTCAGAGATTATATGAAAGACGATGGATATATACAGATATTACCTGATATGACAGAGTCAGACGGTTTTTTTGTAGCGGCATTTATAAAACAATAGGATGGTGATATATTGACTGAAGATAAGATTGACATTAAGAGCCTGAATTTTACTGAATTGCAAAAACTTTTAGAGGAGATGGGCGAGAAGAAGTTCAGAGCAAAACAAATATATGAATGGATTCATAAAAGACTTGTTTTAAGTTTTGATGAAATGACTAATCTCTCAAAAGACATGAGAAAAAAACTTGATGAAAGCTGTACGATAGAGGGTGCAAGGATAATAAAAAAACAGGTGTCTTCTGACGGAACGGCAAAATTTCTCATGAGACTTTCAGATGGGAATACGGTTGAGAGCGTTCTTATGAAATATAAGCATGGAAACAGTGTATGTATTTCAACCCAGGTCGGTTGCCGTATGGGTTGCAGATTTTGTGCATCTACGGTGGGAGGACTTATAAGAAGCCTTAAAACTTCTGAAATGCTTGACCAGATTTATGAAATTCAGCGGACAACCGGGGAAAGAGTTTCTAACATCATATTGATGGGGATAGGAGAACCTCTTGACAACTATGATAATGTTGTTAAATTTATCAGGATGATATCTGATGAAAATGGTCTTAACATCAGTCAGAGAAACATCACCTTATCTACCTGCGGTCTTGTTGACAGACTAAAAAAACTTGTCGATGAAAAACTCACGATAACGATAGCTATTTCGCTTCATGCTCCTAATGATGAATTAAGACGGGAAATGATGCCGATAGCCAACAGATATTCGATACATGAGATAATCGATGCGTGCCGTTATTATGTTGATAAGACAGGAAGAAGAATTACCTTTGAATACAGTATGGTAGAGGGGAAAAATGACAGCAGGGAATGTGCAATGCAGCTTATAGAACTCGTAAGAGAACTTAACTGCCACATAAACCTCATACCGTTAAATCCGGTTGAGGGCAGAATGGGACAGCGTTCTAAAGGGGCAGACATACAGAATTTTAAATTGCTACTTGAAAAAAATCACACAAATGTTACTATAAGAAGAGAGATGGGCAGGGATATTGATGCCGCCTGCGGTCAGCTTAGAAATAAAGAACGAGGAGGAAACGACGATGAAAGCATATGCAAAGACTGATATCGGGAGCAAACGAGCCATGAATCAGGATTCCGTTTACTGCAATGAAAATTCAGTTGGTGGTTTCCAAAATCTGTTTATCGTAGCAGATGGCATGGGAGGACATAAAGCAGGAGACTATGCGTCAAAACTTTGTGTTGAGAAGATGGCTGAGTCCATTGAAAACAGCGGGAGTATAACGCCTGTAACGACATTAGAGGAGGCGGTCAAGGTCGCAAATAATGCCGTTTTGGAAGAAGCAAAATCAAATATCGAATATGAGGGCATGGGTACTACAATGGTAGCGTGCACTGTTATGGAAAATACATTATATATTGCCAATATCGGTGATTCCCGTCTGTATATCATAAGTGATGAGATAAAACAGATAACAAATGACCATTCATGGGTAGAGGAAATGGTTAAAAAGGGTGAACTTACCGAAAGTCAGGCAAGGATACATCCGCAGAAAAATATTATCACGAGAGCTTTAGGAATTGACGAGACGGTTCATGCAGATTATTTTGAGGTAGATGTAAAGCCGGAAGATAAGATACTTATGTGCAGTGACGGTCTTACAAACATGGTTGAGGATGATGATATAGAGTATATAGTGCGTCATAGCAGCTCTATAGAAAAAGCAGTGGATAATCTTGTTGAAAAAGCTAATGAGAATGGTGGAAAAGATAATATCACAGTAATTTTGGTTGAAATATAGACTAAAAGCGAGGATACATATATTCAGAAAAGAAGATTATAAATGAGAGTTATGCCTGATGGCAGAATGGAGGAAAGTATGATTAGTCCCGGAATGATGATCAGTGACAGATATGAAATTATTGATAGAGTGGGTTCGGGTGGAATGGCAGATGTCTACAAGGCAAAATGTCATCGTTTGAATAGATATGTTGCAATAAAGATTTTGAAACAGGAATACAGTAGTGATGCAAAATTTGTTGCAAAATTCAGGGCAGAAGCACAATCCGTTGCAGGATTGTCGCATCCGAATATAGTTAATGTGTATGATGTCGGAGAGGACAATGGACTTCATTATATCGTTATGGAGCTTGTTGAGGGTATCACATTAAAGAAATTTATCGAGAAAAAAGGCAAGCTTGACGTAAAAGAGGCTGTCGGCATCGGAATACAGATAGCACAGGGTATGGAGGCAGCCCACAACAACCATATTATACACAGGGACATTAAACCACAGAACATAATCATTTCAAAAGAAGGAAAAGTAAAAGTAACTGACTTTGGAATCGCAAAAGCGGCAACATCAAATACCATCACATCAAATGCCATGGGTTCTGTTCACTATATAAGTCCTGAACGGGCAAGGGGTGGTTACAGTGATGAGAAGAGTGATATATATTCGCTCGGAGTGACTTTATATGAGATGCTCTCAGGAAAAGTGCCTTTTGAGGGAGAGAGTACGGTCACGGTCGCACTTGCACACATACAGGAAGAAGCGAAAACGCTTGAAGAACTCGACCCGGAAATACCGCTCAGTCTTTCAAAGATAGTGCAGAAATGTA
>JBNMLR010000210.1:0-4751 GCA_050874945.1 Butyribacter sp.
AGTTCCTTATTTTTCAATACTTTCAAGGCTTTTATGCACAAAAAAAGACCCCAAGATTTTTCAATCTCAAGGTCTGATTTTCTATTGTCGAGAATAATCATATCTGCCCTAAACAGGATAATGACTATTGCCCTTTTACATGAAAATTATTCAAACTCAATCGTTCCAGGTGGCTTACTCGTCAAATCATAAAATACTCGATTGACTCCCTTCACCTCATTTATAATTCTACTCATTACCTTCTGCAGCACATCATATGGTATCTCCGCACTGTCCGCTGTCATGAAATCCACAGTATTTACTGCTCTTAATGCTACGGCATAGTCATAAGTTCTCTCATCGCCCATTACACCTACTGAACGCATATTTGTGAGGGCTGCAAAGTACTGTCCGATGCTACGGTCAAGTCCTGCGTTTGCAATTTCTTCGCGGTAGATTGCATCTGCTTCCTGAACTATCTTAACTTTCTCGGCTGTTACTTCACCGATAATTCTGATTCCAAGTCCCGGACCCGGGAATGGCTGACGGAACACAAGATTTTCAGGTATTCCAAGTTCAAGTCCTGCCTTGCGCACTTCGTCTTTGAAAAGATTTCTGAGTGGCTCTATGATTTCCTTAAAATCTACGAAATCAGGAAGTCCTCCTACATTGTGGTGAGATTTAATTACTGCTGATTCTCCGCCAAGGCCGCTTTCCACCACATCAGGATAAATTGTTCCCTGTGCTAAGAAATCAACTGCTCCGATTTTCTTTGCTTCTTCTTCAAAGACACGGATAAATTCTTCACCGATGATTTTTCTTTTCTGCTCTGGTTCTGTTACGCCTGCGAGCTTGTCATAGTAACGCTGCTGTGCATTTACTCTTATGAAGTTTAAGTCAAACTGACCGTTTGGCCCGAATACATTTTCTACTTCGTCACCTTCGTCTTTTCTAAGTAAACCGTGGTCTACAAATACGCAGGTAAGCTGTTTTCCGATGGCTCTTGATAAAAGTCCTGCTGCCACTGATGAATCTACTCCACCTGACAATGCAAGTAAAACTTTTCCATCTCCTACTTTATTGCGTATTTCTTCTATTGATTCTTTTACAAATGAATCCATTCTCCATGTGCCTGCACATCCACAGACTTCGCGTACAAAGTTGTAGATCATCTTTGTGCCGTTTTCTGTATGAAGAACTTCTGGATGGAACTGGATGGCATACAGATTTTTGCTTACATTCTGTGCTGCTGCAATAGGACAGTCGGCTGTTGAAGCTGTCACCTCAAATCCCGGTGCTGTCTCTGCTATTCTGTCAAAATGGCTCATCCAGCATATTGATTTCTTTGGAAGATCTTTCTGAAGTACTGAATTGTCAGTAAATTCAATCTCTGTTTTTCCGTATTCTCCGACCTCCGGAGTGATTACCTTGCCGCCGAGCACATGCATCATAAGCTGTGCACCATAGCAAAGTCCAAGTACAGGAATTCCAAGTTCAAATAATTCTTTTGAGTATGTTGGCGAATCTTCTTCATAACAGCTGTTTGGTCCGCCTGTAAGAATAATTCCCTTAGGATTCATCGCCTTGATTTCTTCAATTCCGGTACGATAAGAATATATTTCACAATATACATTGCATTCACGAACACGTCTTGCAACCAGCTGATTGTACTGTCCGCCAAAATCAATGACTATTACTTTTTCCTTATCCATTGATATTCATCCTGCCATTCATAAATATTTTTTATAAATAGCTTTTCCTTTCCTTAATTTTCGTAAAACCCTTATCATCTATTATAAATTAGGCTCTTAACAAAGACAAGAGTTAATTTTTAAATTTAAGATATGTGAAACAAAATGCTAAACCACAACCATTTTATGTTATAATACCCCATAGGTAATTATCAAACTCCAACAATCACCTAAAATATTTCATGTACTCTCGAAATCTTCTGAACAAAGAATTTTGAGATGAATTTTTGATATACAATGACATTTTCGCAGTGCGTACACGGTGTGTACGACGAGAAAATGAAAACAGTATATCGGAAATGCAGCCGAAATGACTCGTTTTGAGAAGATACCGAGAGTACATTCCCACCAAAGGAGGTCATACATAAAATGAAAAAGAACCATACAAACCACACATTAAAAAAGGCAATAACCATAACTGTTGCCACAGCAGTTTTATGCACAGGTATTTTTTCGCCTGACTTGTTCAGTGCACAGTCTGTTACGGCGAAAACCACAACTATCACTACTCAAGACACAACACCCACACTAGCCCCGACTTCTACACCGACAGCAACGAAGAAACCAACATCTACCAAAACACCGGCAACAACTAAAAAGCCGGCTGCTACAAAGAAACCTGTTGCTACTACAAAGCCACAGAAAAAGAAATCCAACATAACTAAGATTACCATCAGTGCCGCCGGGGACTGCACTCTCGGCTCTGACTACAAATCGCCATCAAGTGTTAATTTCTATGCCAAGTACAATGAGAAAAAAGACCCGTCTTATTTCTTTAAGAATGTAAAGAGTATTTTTAAGAAAGATGACCTTACGCTTGTCAATTTTGAGGGTACTTTGACTAAGAGAAATACCCGTGCAGACAAGACTTTTGCTTTTAAGGGCAATCCGTCTTATCTCAAAATTTTACAGAAAGGCAATGTCGATGCGGTTTCTTTTGCTAATAATCACTGTCGTGATTATGGCGAGGGCAGTTACAATGATACTATTGCTGTTTTTAAGAAAAATAAAATGCCTTATGCTTCTTATGGTAAAGTTTCCGTTTATAAGACAAAAGGCAAAAAGATAGGCATGATTGCCGTTAATGGTCTTGACGGAGTTTCTTCGAGTGAGCGTTTTATAAGCAGTGGTATTAAGAAACTGAAAAAGAAGAAAGCTGACCTTATCGTCGTGAGTATGCACGCCGGTATTGAAAAGACAAGTGTTATCAATGATGTTCAGAAAACTATTGCACACTACGCTGTCAAGAAAGGAGCAAATCTTGTTCTCGGTCACCACCCTCACACTTTACAGGGTATTGAGAAGTACAAAGGTGCATATATTGTTTACAGTCTTGCTAATTTCTGTTTTGGCGGAAATACAAATCCTGCCGATAAAGATACAATGATTTTCCAGCAGACTTTTACTTTTAAAAATAAAAAACTTAAGAAAACTAAAGATGTGAAGATTATCCCTTGCAAAGTTTCATCTTCAAACAGCATTAACAATTATCAGCCTACACCGGCTAAGGGTGCGGCTAAAAAGCGTATTATCACAAAGATGAACCGTTTCTGCAAGCCTTACAATTTGAAATTCAAAAATAATGGAAAGCTTCGCTAGGCATACAACAAAAATCAGCCAACAGATAAGTTTTTCTTACCTGTCGGCTGGTTTATTTTTTCATACGATAATCTCCTTAGACAACCTGCTTTATTTTTATCCAATAACATTATCCTATGGTACTGATGCCTGTTTTAACACTATCAGGCAAGTAGCAATATGGATTGTGAATATCTGCCTGACTGCCGTTTTTTTATACCACAAATCTGCTCATGTCACTTACAAGTGCTTCTGCCTGCTGTTCCATCTCATCACAGCTCTGTGCAACACCCGTCATAAGAGCTTCGAGTTCCTCTGAGGATGCTGTTACTTCTTCGGTTGATGCTGCCGTGCTTTCCGTTCCTTTTTCGATATTTGTTACCTTAACTGATATATCCTGAACGGTGTCTGCCATATCCTTTGTTATCCTGTTTATGTCAACAAGCTTCTCGTTTGTAAATGAAATTCCGCTGAATACCTTATCAAACTGCTCTATCACCTGATGAGTATATGTCGCATTTTCTTTGTTGCTGTCGACTACATCTTCTATGTCATTTTTACATTCTTCAAAGCTCTTTGTCAGAGAATCTATTATGTCTTTTATGTTATTTAACTCAGATGATGTATTTTCTGCAAGTGTCTTTATGTTACCTGCTACAACTGCAAATCCGTGTCCTGCTTCTCCTGCACGGGCTGCCTCTATACTTGCATTTAATGATAACAGATTTGTCTGTGACGCGATTTCTTCTATTACATTAAGTATTTCCGTCATATGTTTTATGGCATCATTTGTGTCATTTATCTTTGTGGCGATTCCTGAAATCTGACTTGTCATGCCTATGCTTCCTTTGCTCATAAGCTCAACTTTTTCTTTCATCTTATTGCTTGAAACATTAAGCTCATCCACATATTCGCTGACATTTTTTACGCTCTCGTTCATCTGAACGCCGTCTTCCGACATTGTCGCAACATTATTAACTATCTCGCCGAGAAGATCTGCCTGAGTTGTAACATCTGTTGCAACGTGCTCTATGGCTTTTGCAACCTGTGATGTTGCAGACAATGCAGTCTCCGTTTTTTCTTTTATCGAATCACTGTTATTCTTAACTGTATCAGCGGTGTCTTTTGCCTTTGATATACTTCCTCTGAACGACTCTACCGCAAGGTTTGTGTGCTCTACCATCTGACCCAGCTCATCACTTCTCTTTATCGCATTTCTGTCAAGACTTCCTGAAAGGTCACCTTTTGCCACCGCTTCAAGTTTTCCCCTTACTTTTTCAATGACCTTGACAAGACGCTTTATGATTATGTATGAAATGACAAGCATCACAAGAACCAAAACCACACCGATAACAATAAGGAAATTTGTAGAACCGTTAAATATACTAACTATTCTGCTTAATCCGTCTGATTTATTTACAATTCCCTGAATATCATCTGAAT
>JBNMLR010000211.1:0-4734 GCA_050874945.1 Butyribacter sp.
ACATATTAGATACCGTAAAAGTAAATATCACGGTAATGCAGACATTCTCCATGAATGTGTCGAGTATCGATATGGCGATAGGAGCGAGTGAACAGCTCTATGGTACGTTCGGTGAGGATGTAACGACGGAGACGAGCCAGTTTGTGTGGGATCCGTCTGATGATTCAAACGAGTACATAACAGTAAAACCTAACGGACAGTATGCAACGATAGTGGCGAAAAAGGAAACTCCGGCAAATACACCGGTACTTGTAACGCTTTCGTGGACGAGTCCTGACGGTGTTACGCTTACGACAAAGTGTAATGTCACGGTAAGAAAGAGCGTGCAGGAATTTCATATAGTTCCGGACACGCTGACGATAGAGCAGGGATTACAGAGTATCATAGCGACAGATCTGACGGAGAGCAGAAACCTTATATGGCTTTCTTCTGATCCGTCAGTAGGTACTATCGAGCAGATATCAGGTACTTCTAATCCGTCAGCAATGTTTACTGCACTCAAAGCAGGAAAGACTGTCATCACGGCACTTAATCCTGACAACAATGTGTATGCGACCTGTGAGATTACCGTAACGCAGCCTGTTACGGAACTTGCGATAGGTGTTGTCGATCAGGATACAAAAGAAGTAGTTCAGTACGATACATATACGACTACACTTGCAGAAAAGTATGTGTTCATGCAGGCTATTTACGGTCCGTCAGACACGACAGAAAAAGAGACAGACTTTAAGTGGAGTGTCGAGGGTACATCACTTTCAGATGTAAATGCTACGGATATTGCTGAGATAGATTCATCAGGAAAAGTAACGCTTAAACGAGAGGGTGATGTGTATATCAGGGTACAGAGTGCAAATATGTACGCAACCTGTCACCTCATAATACAGTCAAGACCAATGACAGAGATAACAACTGATGTATCAAGCCTTGATATGATAAAAGGAGATACATATACAGTCACTACATCATATCAGCCTGAGGATGCTTCAGATACAAGAGTGACATGGACTTCTGATGATACTAAGGTAGCTACGGTAAATGATAAAGGTGTGATTACGGCAGTAGGACCGGGAACAACTTCTATCAAAGTAACAGCAGTTCTTCCACAGTCGGATGATAATCATACGACAGCGACAGCTACGATAGTGGTAAATGTAAGAAACAGACTTACTTCTATTGCTTTTGGTTCAAAGGCTGAGTATATTTCGGTCGGTTCATCAAAAACAGTAGATGTTCAGTTTACACCTAGTGAAAACATAAACAGTAATGTTACATTTTCATCATCAGACACGACAATATTTACAGTGTCAAAAGATGGTGTGATCACAGGTGTCAAAGAAGGTGTTGCAATGCTTAGCTGTGTTGCCGAGGATTTAGGTCAGAATGGTGCAATAACCTGTATGGTCTATGTTACAACTTCTCAGGTATCGGCAACGGATTTTGCGATAGTGCCAAATGAGGACACAGTCTATATAGGAAGTACATTGCAGCTTACACCTGTATTTACACCAGAAAATGTTACTGACAGAGATGTTACATGGACGACCTCAGATGAGACAAAAGCAACAGTAGATGCAAACGGTGTCGTGACAGGTGTCGAGGAAGGTACTGCAGTAATAACTGCAACATACAAAGATACGACAAATGATAACCGTGTATGGACAGGAACCTGTATCGTAACGGTTGAGAAAGCACCTGTTTCAGCAACGGGATTTGAAGTTACACCGGTTACTCAGAATATCGTATGCGGAAAGAAATTTACGATAACACCTCAGTTTACTCCGTCAGATACGACAAATCAGAATGTGATTTATCAGTCTCTTGATGAGACGGTTGTTACGGTTGATTCAAAGGGAGTTGTAACAGGTGTCGGACCTGGAGATGCCATTGTTCAGTGTACTGCGGAAGATGGCGGCTTTAATGCAACTGTAGCAGTTCATGTTGAAAAGGCAGTAACTTTCAGCCTGTCACCATCTACAAGAGAACTTGCAGTCGGTCACAGTTTTACACCTAAAAAGGTTATAAAACCAACATCGGCAAATAAGACGGCAACATGGAAATCATCAAATACAAGTATTGCCACGGTAAGTTCTTCAGGTAAGGTTAAGGCAAAAAAGATAGGAACCTGTACTATAACCTGTACGCTTACCAAATACAATCAGTCGGCAAAATGTAAAGTGAAAGTCAGAAAACTTCACACAACGGTAAAACTCAACAAGAGTAATATCCGTATAGGATTAAACCAGTCTTACAGACTTAAAGCTACTGTTAAATCCAATGCAGGCTCACTTCCGGGAGTAACATGGAGGAGTTCAAATTCGCGTGTATTGAAAGTATCAGGCAGTGGTAAGATAACAGCAAAGCGTGTCGGAATCGCAAGAGTGACGGTAATGACAAAAGATGCTGTTCATGCAAAAGCTTCTTGTAAAGTAAGAGTAATAAGGCGGGTATCAAGTATCAGACTTAATACGAACTATACAGTATGCTATGTAGGAAGAAGCAAAAAGCTTCGTGCTATATTGAAACCGGCAACGGCATCTGTTAAGAGTGTTAAATGGACAACTTCAGACAGTAAGATCGTTCAGGTCAACAGCTCAGGAAAAATCTGGGGTATTGCAGAGGGTGATGCGTACATAACTGCAACTACTACGGATGGAAGCAACAAGAAAGCGAAATGCTTTGTTAAGGTAGTTGAACCTGTACCGGTTACAAGTATTGTTATCGCACAGCAGGATGTAACGATGAAGCGTGGAGATAAGATGAAGCTGTCATACTCAGTACTCCCTTCAGATACATCAGACAGTATTAAGTTCTCGAGTGATAATGAGAGAGTTGCAAAAGTAGACAGCAAGGGTAATGTAACGGCGGTAGGAACAGGTAATGCGACTATCACGATACTTGCTACAAGTGGTGTAACATCTACAGTAAATGTAAATGTAGTTGCGATGAACAAGTCAGTTCTCAACCTCAGACAGTATGATACAGAGACACTGATAGTTCATGGAACAACGGCTGCGGTTACATGGTATTCATCAAATACACGAGTTGCAGTAGTAACAAACGGTAAGGTTGTTGCGAAAGGAATAGGAACGGCATACATTTATGCATATGTAAACGGATGCAAGGTAGGATGCCAGATAAATGTTTCTTCTGTAAACAACAATAAACGATGATATGTGATTTATGTCAGGTGCTAGGTTAATGCATTAGTCCATGGCATCTGACATTATCAGGCACCAGAACGAATTGCGAATATCAGCCTGACTATATGATTTTATGGAAAAGTATCATATAAAACTTAAAGTTTTGTATGGTACTTTTCTTTTTGTGTAAAGTTCAGCCATAAAAGATAATTGATAATATTTGAGTTTACTCACTGTATTGTCAATTACTTTTTATGGTGGAATAGTCTTTCATTTCTAAATGAAATGAACATAAGCTGCTAAGCAGCGGCTGACAGCTTGCTGGCAGGTTTATGAATTTAAGAAATGAAAGAATGAACTGTTACAATTCAAAATACGAAAATATGTTCTTGACAAACGAGTGTTCAGTGTGGTATTATCCATATAACAAAAACGAAAATATGTTCAGTATGATAAAAGGGGGAGTATCCATGTTACTTAATCTTCATGTTAAAAATCTTGCGATAATTGATGAGATAGAAGTCGAATTTTCAGAGGGACTTAATGTTCTTACAGGAGAGACAGGTGCCGGTAAGTCCATTATCATCGGTTCCATAAACATTGCACTTGGTGGAAAGGTTTCAAAGGATATTATCAGGACTGGTGCGGAGTTTGCTCTTGTGGAGCTTACATTTTTGGCTGAGGACCGTGAACAGATAAACAGTCTTGAAAAGCTTGGTATTTCATTAGAGGAAGATATCGTAGTAATATCAAGAAAGATAACAAAAGGACGCACCATAAACAGAGTCAACGGTGAGACGGTAAGCGTTTCTCTGCTTAAAAGCATTGCCGATGTACTTATAGATATTCATGGACAGAATGAGCAGCAGTCCTTACTGTATAAAAATAAGCATATGGAGATAGTTGACAGGTATGCGGCAGAAAAAATGTGTGGGAAAGACAGAGAGTTTTCTGAAATGTATAGGCAGTATAAAGATATGCTTGTCAAGTATTCAGAGAAAGAAATGTCAGAAGAAGAAAGACTCAGGGAAGAGTCATTTATACGATATGAGCTTGAGCAGATAGAACAGGCACATTTAGTAAAGGGCGAGGAGGAAAAGCTTCAGGAGAGATACCGTTATCTTTCAAATGCCAATGAGATAAAGAGCGGCATAAATGAAGTGTATTCACTTGTGGAAGACTCTTACGGCGGCAGTCAGAGCGTGTCACAGATGCTCGGAAGAAGCTCTCATATATTAGCAAAGATAAGCAGCTATGATGATAAGCTTAAAGATCTGGCGAGACAGATAGCAGACATTGATGAACTTATCATGGATTTTAACAGGGATTTACAGGAGTATGTATCTGATATGGATGAAAACGGAGAAGAATATGTGGAGGTTGAAAAGAGACTGGATCTTGTAAGGACCATTAAGTCAAAGTATGGTGCTACGACTGAACTTGTTGAAAATTATGCAAAAGACCTTGAAAATAAACTTGAAAAATATGAAGCATACGAAGAATACAGGGCAAATCTTGAAAAGAAGATAGAGATATATAAACTTAAGCTGGAAAAACTTGGAGAGAGCATTTCAAAAATCAGAAAAAATTGTTC
>JBNMLR010000212.1:0-4720 GCA_050874945.1 Butyribacter sp.
CCGGTCGAGATGGATTTGTCTGACAGGGAGTCGATTAAAAAACTTATTGCGAAAGCACAGGAATATGGTAATATAAAGATGTTAGTTAATGGTGCAGGTGTTTCGCCAAGTCAGGCTCCTGTCGAAGCAATCTTAAAGGTTGATTTATACGGAACAGCAGTTTTGCTGGAGGAAGTCGGAAAAGTAATCGAAAAAGGCGGTGTCGGTGTGACAATATCCAGTCAGTCAGGATGGAGAATGCCACAGCTTACGGCTGCCGAAGATGAAGCATTGGCTGTTACACCTACGGAAGAATTATTAAAACTTGATATTTTACAAAAAGAGAACATAAAAGACACGCTTCACGCATATCAGCTTGCCAAGAGATGCAATGAAAAACGAGTGATGGCACAGTCTGTCGAATGGGGAAAGCGTGGTGCAAGATTAAATGCGATAGCACCGGGAATTATCGTGACGCCGCTTGCAATAGATGAATTTAACGGTCCTCGTGGAGATTTTTATAAAAATATGTTTGCAAAGTGTCCGGCAGGAAGACCGGGAACAGCGGACGAGGTCGCAAATGTGGCAGAATTGCTTATGAGTGATAAAGGAGCATTTATCACAGGTTCTACATTCCTTATAGATGGCGGTGCAACATCAAGTTACTTTTATGGACCATTAAAGCCAAATGAGTAAAAAATCTGACTATTTGTTTTTGGGAAAAATAGAAAGCCTTTATTGCAAAAAGGTCTGGCTGTTTGTCTTTGAGTAAAACAGATAGTTTTTAGGGCAGATGTAAAAACAGATTGGTTTAACTGCTTTGCAATAATAATACGGAAATGAGGGACAGGATGATGAGATTAAAAGAATTTTTCAATGAAAATCCTAAGGTAGCACTTGGGTTTTCGGGAGGTGTAGATTCTTCATATCTGCTGTATGCTGCTGTCAGATATGGTGCTGATATACGACCTTATTTCATTAAAACACCTTTTCAGCCTGAGTTTGAACTTGAAGATGCTAAGCGTCTGGCAGGGCAGATAGGAATAGATATAACAGTTATAGAACATGATATTCTTGAAAATGATGCGGTAGCAAAAAATCCGTCGAACCGCTGTTATCATTGTAAAACGGCACTGTTTGGTCTTTTGAAAGAGAGAGCCGTAAGTGACGGATATACGGTTTTGATAGATGGCACTAATGCCTCGGATGATGCGGGGGACCGGCCGGGCATGAGAGCATTAAAAGAATTACAGGTTCGTTCACCTTTGCGGGAAAGTGGTCTGACAAAGGCGGAGATACGCAGCCGTTCTAAAAAGGCAGGTTTGTTCACATGGGACAAGCCTGCCTATGCTTGTCTTGCAACACGAATACCGACAGGCACGGGACTTACAAAAGATGTGCTTGTGCGTGTGGAAAAATCAGAGAATATGTTATTTAAGATGGGATTTCACGATTTTCGTGTGCGTGTATTTCACGATGCTGCACGCTTGCAATTCATTGAGTCAGAAATTATAAAAGCCGTGGAACAGAGGGATGAAATAATTAAAAATCTGTCACCGTGGTTTGAAACGGTTTTACTTGACATGAAAGGCAGGAGGTAGATATGGAGCAGAGAGAAATTCGTGAATTGCTTGAGAATGTAGCAACTGGCAGAACGGATGTTGATGAAGCAATGTTAAAACTTAAAGAAGCTCCATTCGATGATATTGGATTTGCTAAGATTGACAATCACAGGGCATTGCGCAAAGGGATTGCAGAGGTGATTTATGGAGCAGGAAAGACAGCAGAGCAGATTGTTGGGATTGCTGATACAATGGTTAAGAACGGGCAGAAAAATATTCTTATTACCCGTATGAGCGAACAGAGTGCCGAAACAGTTGGCAAAAAGATTGAACTTAAGTATGATAAAGTCAGTCGCATCGGTATTGTCGGGGATATATCAAAACCTGACGGACTGGGAAACATTGTTGTGGCTACAGGGGGTACGAGTGATATTCCTGTGGCTGAGGAGGCTGCACAGACAGCGGAGTGTTTTGGAAATAATGTTGTCAGACTGTATGATGTAGGGGTAGCAGGTATTCACAGGCTGCTTGCTCACAGTGAGGAGATTATGACGGCGAAAGTTATTATTGCGATTGCCGGAATGGAGGGCGCATTAGCATCTGTTATAGGAGGACTTGCAGATTGTCCGGTCATTGCCGTTCCGACAAGCGTTGGATATGGAGCTAATTTTGGCGGATTGTCAGCACTTTTGTCAATGCTAAATTCATGCGCGAGCGGCGTAAGTGTTGTAAATATAGATAATGGATTTGGTGCCGGGTATCTGGCAAGTATGATAAATCATATGGAGGTTGGAAAATGAAGACACTATATTTAGACTGTAGTATGGGTGCGGCAGGTGATATGCTTACGGCAGCACTGCTTGAGTTATGTCCTGAACCGGAAAAATTTGTTGAGAGATTAAATAAAATTGGAATACCGGGTGTGACATATCAGGCTGAAAAAGCGGTTAAATGCGGAATTACGGGGACGCACATGACAGTAAAGGTAAAAGGACAGACGGAAGAAAGCGTGGATTATCATGCCGAGGAAAGTGATGTTGCAAAGGTGCATCATCATCATGGAGAAGCTGATGAAGAAGTGTACCATAATCATGCTGAGGAAATCCACGAAGCAAAGGGACATAATCACCATGAAGAAGCGTGTCATTGTCATGCCGAAGAAAGTGACATTATAATGGAACATAAACACCATGAAGAAATTCACGATGCGGGAGAAAGCCATGCCACACCGCATCATCACCACGGAGAGCAGGAAAATCATCATACCGAAGAAAATCACGCCGCACATCACCACCACCACGAACACCACAATATGCAGAATATTAGAGATATAGTGTCGGGGCTTGATTTGTCTGAGGATGTACGCCGCGATGTATTAAATGTCTATGAACTTATCGCACAGGCAGAAAGTCATGTGCATGACCGTCCGGTAGATGAAATCCATTTTCACGAGGTCGGAACAATGGATGCTGTGGCTGATGTAACAGCGGTTTGTCTGTTGATGAGAGAACTTAATGTAGAACGGGTTGTTGCTTCTAAGGTACACGTTGGAAGCGGACAGGTGCATTGCGCACACGGTATCCTGCCTGTTCCTGCACCGGCTACGGCATGGCTGCTCAGGGATATTCCGACTTACGGCGGTCAGATAAGAGGGGAGTTGTGTACTCCGACCGGGGCGGCACTTCTAAAATATTTTGTCGATGAATTTAAAAGCCAGCCGCCTATGAAAGTGCAAAGGATAGGATATGGCTGTGGACAGAAAGACTTTGAAATGGCAAACTGTGTCAGGGCAATGATTGGAGAAACAGAGGAGAAAAGCGAGGATGTGCTTGAACTTTGCTGCAACCTTGATGACATGACACCCGAGGCAATAGGATTTGCAATGGATGAATTGTTTGCGGCTGGAGCACTTGATGTATATACAACCCCTGCTGGAATGAAAAAGAACCGTCCGGGTGTGCTTCTTACCTGTCTGTGCAGGATAGAGCAGAGAGAGGAAATCGTCAGACTTTTGTTTCTTCACACAACGACACTCGGAGTCCGTGAAAAAGTGTGCAGCAGATATACGCTTGAGCGTTCAACGAACAATGTGCATACTGAATACGGTACGGTAAGGGTAAAAAATGTGACAGGCTGGGGAGTCAGCCGGAAAAAACCTGAGTATGATGATATTGCAAAAATTGCCCGAGAGCAGAAAATTTCACTCGCACAAGCGGAGGAACTGTTAGGAGAATAATGTATTTGCAAAACTGTTATGATAATTTACACAACATAAAGTTAATTTTGCAGATAGCTGTTAAATTGTTAAATGAAAGGAGAAAAATTATGTATTTTGATGAGGTAAAGAAAAATTTCGGTTTTGGATGTATGAGACTTCCAATGCTTGAAAATGGAAAAGATGTTGATATTGCACAAACTATAAAGATGGTAGACACTTTTTTGGAGCAGGGTTTTAATTATTTTGATACGGCTCACGGCTATCTTGAGGGAAAAAGTGAGCTTGCATTAAAAGAATGTCTTACGAGCAGACATAAGAGAGAAGAATATATACTTACGGATAAACTTACAATGTCTTACTTTAAAAAGCAGGAAGATATACGCCCGTTTTTTGAGAGTCAGCTTAAGGCGTGTGGTGTGGAGTATTTTGATTTTTATCTTATGCACGCACAGTCAAAAGATATTTTTGAATATTTCAAGAAATGTAACGCTTATGAAACAGCACTTGAATTTAAGAATGAGGGAAAAATCCGTCACTTTGGAATTTCTTTCCATGATAAAGCGGAAGTTTTGGAGGAAATTTTAAAAGAATATCCACAGATTGAGGTTGTACAAATTCAGTTTAATTATGTTGATTATGAAGATCCGGCAGTACAGAGCAGAAAGTGTTATGAAGTCTGTCGCAAATATAATAAGCCTATGATAATCATGGAACCTGTAAAGGGTGGAAATCTTGTAAATCTTCCTGAGGATGCGAAGAAAATTCTTGATGACCTTAAGGGTGGCAGTACGGCAAGTTATGCAGTACGCTTTGCGGCAAGTTTTGACGGTGTGATGATGGTTCTTTCAGGAATGAGCAATATGGAACAGATGAATGATAATCTAAGTTATATGAAAGAGTTTAAACCGTTGGATGAAAAGGAAATGGAAGCGGTAAAAGCTGTTGCTGAGGTGTTCCATTC
>JBNMLR010000213.1:0-4705 GCA_050874945.1 Butyribacter sp.
CCGTATATATACCTTTTTTCCTGAACTGTACTTCCTCACCCACATGAGATTGATTTCCAAGATATGCAAGATCCTGTCCCACAAAGATAACACGCTTAGCTTTCAGATGTTTTGCAATATTAAATGCATCTGTCGCAACAGACCCTCCCTGTACCCAGTTAGGATGTGCAAGACCGTATTTTCTGTATAATTTGCTCATAAATTTTGATGTTATTATCCATATCTTTCTGCCTGTATTCTGTTCCAGAATCTCTTTTCTTGATGTTATTCCGGCAAACAATGGTGATGTTTTGCATCTTTCATCTTTTAAATGACGAAGCTGCTTTTTTACATCAATAGATACTATAGCATCATAATATACATCATGTTTAATCAATGTCTTTACCGCCGTGTCCGTGGCAAGTATAAATGCCCTGCCTTTAGCTTTCTTTAAATCTTCGATATTTTTATTTAACGACGGTCCTGCTGCCACTATTATAACCGGTATATCTTCAGGAATTTTTCCTATAAACTCTGTTATATAATTGCTTTCCCTTATAAATTTCAGATTTTTTAAGGTGTTATCTATGGCTTTGCGATATACATCATCAAGACCATAAGTAACCAGCATATCAAACGAGTATTTCTGCTCTATCGCCTGTTCAAACTCTTTTGCCTTATCATAATAAATTTTCTCCATCTCCGGATAAAAACAGATTATCTGGTTTGGAATCATTATTGAATTTATTACTTTATGCAGACAGAAATAGAAGTTTTCATCATTTATCCTGTCTATATACAACTCAACCCTGTCTGATGAGATTATTCTTGTCATATCAAAATTGTTCAGGCAGAAAATAAACAGTGATACATCAGGCTCCATAATGATTAAAATCGCATCGTCCTGCATTTTATCCATTATCGCATTTGCAAATGCACCATTCGCCAGACCGAACATCAAAACAGAAACATCTATGTTGTCAAATTTGTACTGTTTTACCCATCTCTCCGCTTCTTTTTTCGGACTATACAAACTGTTTAATCTTATCGTTCTGCCGGCTTCATTTATCTGAACTGCCCTGTCACCGTCTCTGGTGTCGAGCACCTCGAATTTTTCCGGATCATATTTTTCTGTATCTAATGCTTTCTTTACCTTATCATATAAATCCGGTCTGTTTTCTTTTATACAATCTATGTTTTGTTCCAAATATCCCATAACCTGTCACTCCGTATTCATTGTCTTTATTACCACTTACGCAATATAGTCTTTCTCTCCATAGGGTCGAGTTTGCTTATCTTAGGATCATCATAGTATGAATCATTGCGTATATGCGTTGTAGATATTTCCTCAAATATAGCACCGTTTTGCGATGTAAATGCGTGTTTCTGTCCGCGAAGCACGGTCTGAACATCTCCTGCTTTAAGTTTCTTTTCCTCTCCATCAAGTACGATTTCAAGATCCCCATATAAAAGCTGGAATGTTTCTTCTTTTATCTTGTGCATATGCATCGGATGTTTCTGTCCCGGAAGTACAATGAGAATCTTTTTGCAATATTCCCTGTTTATAACACTTACGATGATTGCTCCCGTCTGTCTGAAATTTTTCATTCCGTAATGATGAGAAAGTTCTATCTCTATGTCATCACCAAGTACGATGCCCGCTTCGTAGAGCATACCTTTTGCATCATGTATAACACTTCTTGCAAGTTTTGCAGGTGTTATATGTCTTGTCTCAAAAAGAGCTTCATTTGCCGCATAGTCCTTTGATGCTTCTATACCGTCATAAAATTCGCCGCTGTTCATCTGCTTTTCCTGACAAGGCATCGCAAAGAATACATCCTCACGCCCTATCGTGTCGCCTGCCCTTACATCATGTTTTACATATACTCCACGCATAAGTGAATTGAGCGAATCTATCTCTGCCTGACTCACATATTTGTCATTTTCTTTCTTTGTAGTACAGATTGTCTTTGCTTTTAGAACTGCTTCAACCCACTTATCTGCCTGAGCCGGTGTCATGGAGTAGGCATTTATTGAATACTGCTCCGTCGGAAGTGCAACGTGTCTTTCAAGTATCTTTGCTCCTTTTGCCACGGCGAGCATGGCAACAGTATTGTCATCAGGATCTTCATGACCTGAGTATCCTATTGTAATATCCCTGTATCTCCTGTTCATGCGGTCGATAAAGTCAAGCTGCAGGTGGTCGGCAGGTGCAGGATACTCTGCGATACAATGCAAAAATGCAAAATCGCATTTTCTGTGTGAAAAGAAATTATAAAGTTTGTCTATGTCTGATAATGTCTTTCCGCCTGTTGATATGATAAGCGGCTTTCTGGCTGCTGCCGCTTTTTCAAGCAACGGCCAGTCAAGCGAACTGCAGCTTGCTATTTTTATTATGTCTATTCCCTGATTTACACACCAGTCTACACCATCTTCGTCAAACGGTGTACTCATTGCTATCATGCCCTCTTCTTTTATTGCATCCACAAGTTCGGTAAACTGGTCATATGTAAGTCTTGTGCTCATAAATCTAGGCACATGAGGTACATCCGTCCTGTTTACATAATCAGGATGGATAAAATTGTCAAGATTTCTGTATTGTAATTTTACTGCCGCATTATATTGTATTTTCTGGCTATTTTTCCCATTTCACGTATAATATCTTTTCCGTGTTCCACATCCCCCTGATGACTGTTTGCCATTTCAAAAATAAATAAATCATTAAATAATTTGCTCATTCTCTTATCCTCCGTTCCCATTTTTCATTAACTTTCTATATCATATATCGGTTTTATCGTCTGATGCCTATAGTTTTTCTGAGTCAGCTTTCAGCTTCTTAGCCGCTCTTAAAAAATCTTCTTCCGTATCTATATCATAATTTTCTTCCATCTGATAACCTGCTATAACATCACCCGTCATAGAGTTTTTTTCTGTCACGACCTCTGCCCTGAACACATCTATGCACGCATTCTGATAATATACTTTTGGCAGTTGCTGTCTCGGCATATTGTAACATTCGGGTATATCTTTCATTATCGGTGACAATATGTTTTTTTCATCCATAAACCACATCTTATACGGTATCTCTTTTGCCGGAGCTATACATCTTACCGAGTCAGTTTCCGGATGTTCTTTTAAATATCGTATCATATTTTCAATATCCTGAATTTCCCTTATCGGATATGTCGGTCTTAGCTGGACAACAATATCAGGCACATAATTTTCATTTTCTTTAAGATATGACAATGCGTGTCTGAACACATCAAGGTCAAGTGCCGTGTCCGTGGCATATTCCGCCGGTCGTATAAACGGTACCTCCGCACCGTATTTTCTTGCTATCTCAGCATATTTTTCACTGTCCGTGCTTACGATAACCCTGTCAATCCCCGGTGCTTTCAGTGCGTGCTCTATCGAGTATGCTATCATAGGCTTTCCGTTTATAAGCCTTATATTTTTGTCTACGACACTTTTTGAACCGCTTCTTGCCGGTATGACCGCCAGCACCTCACATTCTTTCATATCTTCCCTCCATATCTTTGCATTTTCTATATGTTTAAATAATTTTATCACTAAACATTTATATATTGGTAAAATATACACACTGTTAATATAAGTCTGCTTATTTTTTACAAACTTATTTATAATCATATATATCTTTTAAATTTATTTCCCTCATACCATGTATTCTCGCACCGTGCGAGGCATTTATCAGCTCAATGTCTTTCTCTGCTGATATTCTTTTTTCTATCCATTTCCTGTATATATCAAGGCTTTTGCCAGTATATGCCTTTCCACCGCCAACTGCTTCTACCTGTTTAAGTTTGGACTTGTCTGATATTTTAACACCAATACCCCCTGCATGAGTCCTCTCACCCGTATAACCCATGTCAAGCCCGATACATATAAGCCTTTTACATTTAAATCTCAGCGACATATCTATGGCAAAGGTAGCAACCGACCCGCCCGTTTCAAACAGTGTCGCACCATTCTGCACGGCTTTTTCTTCTGCCAGTTCAAAACCTTTCTGATATGCAATGTATCTCTTTGAACCATACTCTGATGCCACTTTTGACGCAACAGTTGACAGATAGATAAGAGGTATTCCGCTTTCTTCAAGTCCCCGTATATGCCATCTTGTCCTTTCCCTTGCATCAGTCATGATAATATAGTCAGGCACTATCCCTTTTTCTACAATTTTTCTTACAATTTTTCCTACGCACAATATTACCGTTTTTTTTCTGTCACGCTGCTCAATTATTTTTTTAAGATTTTCCGTCTCATCATCAAGCGATGGTCCTGCGGCTATAAGAATCACATCTTTTCCGTTTATGTCATTTTTTATCGCATCGACATTTTCATCTTTTAACTGCGTATTCTTAGTGAAATTTTCTGCCAGCTTATCACTAAAATAATCCATTGAAAAGAATGAGACGCTGTACTGCCCAAGTAATTCCCTTAAGTTTTTGTCATCAATAACTTTTATTGACGGCATCCACATTTTACATTCTATCTTCTTATTTTCTTCTTTTTCAATGATTTTTTTTATCCATCCTGCATATGAGACAGTGTCATTGCAATATATCAAATGTATATTTTCATTTAGCAATATATCCGATACATCTCTATAATATACCGCAGCCCGTATCTGTTCAATGTCATTTTCCAAAATATATATAGTTTTTTCAGGATACATCGCACTTATCTCCTGAACATGATAACCCATGCC
>JBNMLR010000214.1:0-4698 GCA_050874945.1 Butyribacter sp.
GTGCACGCTGTAATCGACCCAAATAAACTTACTTGTAGAACAAAGAGTCGCTTGCGACTCTTTCGCGCTTGAGCGGAATGCGTAGCATTTATTTCTTTTCCGCGAAATGCGCATCCTCACGGAGTGTTTTTAATGTTATAGGAAACGAGAAGTTTCCTATAACATTAAAAAAAGGGCAAAACCAGCGTTTTGCCCTCCAAGAATTTCTGAACTGCAGCTAAACTTATTTAAGCAACGGAAAAATTTTGTCCATCAAATCGTCACTAAACTCTTTAATCATCGTTTTATTAAACTTAAGCTTTGGCGATATTGGGTTTTCAACAGTTTCCCTGTATGCTGCATACTGTGCATTTTCTTTTAAAACACTTTCATTTTCAGGCTTTCCGTTTTTATAATGGTATGCCCCAAATTTTACATCTTCCCTGTTCAAAAACCATTTATTTGTAAAATCATCAATCTCTTTGTCAATAACATCTGAACGCATCTTATTGAAAATAACAGATACATCCTGTCCCAGATATTTTTCCCTGTCATTTTCAATATCAGTGATAAGCATATGCAGCATTTCACCAACTTTTAAGTTATCCTTAGAAAATTCATCAACCATTTCCCTAATCTCGCTTATCTTGGCTTCAAAATCTGACTGCGTAAAACCATCTTTATTTTGATTTATCGACTCTATAACCCCTTGCAATAATTCCATGATATAATCAAAATCAATACGAAGTTTATTGTATGCTATCAGATCGTAATCATCCAATACCACATCTTCATCATCTGTTTCGTCATCATCAGGGTTTCTAAGTTCTTCCATCACATTTTTATACATTGCTGCATAATCTTCATATTCATCTTCCGAAAACTCAAAATCTGACAACATTTTATCATCATATGAAGAAAAAGCTTTCAGATGAGCAAAATCATGATCCAGGTCACGGAACAGTTTGACAAATGATTTTTTCTGTTTTTTAGATAATAAAACTATATCCTCAGGCTTTCTTGCAAGACCATGAATAGCCCTTATCGAAATTGAAAATGACTTTTTAACATCCTCAAAATCCTCAGCAAGAGTTTCTCCGTCACCTCCAAGCGAATACATTCTTAATGCCTGGTCAATCGCCTCTTTAAATTCATCCGGTGACTGAAATGTAACAACCTGTCCATATTGCTTTGTATCATCAAAAAGCCTGTTTGTTCTTGAAAAAGCCTGTATTATCTCCTGAGGTTTCATAGGCTGCCTGTCAATAAAAATTGTCGACAGACATGGTGCATCAAATCCTGTGAGAAGCCTGTTTACAACTATGACTATATCGAGCTGCTGGCTTCTCTCTAAATACCTCTTTTCCTTTCTCGCAAGGCGGTCATTAAGATTTGCATTATACGCACTGATGCCCTCAACCTTATAACTTGTTCCAAACATTTGATTATAATCATCAAGTGATTTTTGCATCTTATCCTGATTTACTTTTGATGCTTCTTCATTTTCAGACACGGAATATGTAATTGCAAACTTAGGGAAATCAGGCAATGCCTTTTTTACTTTTTCACATATTTTTAATTCATCATTTCCCTGTTTGATTTCATTAAGCAGGTCATAATACTTTTGAGCTATAGCAATAGATTTTACTGTCAGTATTGCTTCATAACTTCTGCCTTTTCCCTTTTCCATGCCAAACTTTGTATATGACTGATTCAATATAACATCAAGTACACTTCTCATGTGCTTTTTATCTTCATACACGGATTCATTGGTATCTTTATCCTTATGTCCAAGCGTTTCAACCATAAAGCCAAGTACAGCTTCATCATGTATAGCCTCTTTAATCGTATAACTGTGAAGAAGCTTTCCATATAACTCCTCTGTGGTCTGCGGAAGATCTCCTTTTCTTTCATAACCGTTCTCTTTAAAAATCGGAGTTCCCGTAAAACCATACCACAGGGAATTTACAAAAAATCGTTCTAAAATTCTTTTAGTTTCCGGAGTAACTGCACGATGACATTCATCAACCACAAAGGCAACCTTTAATTTTTTTATCCTCTCATACTCTTTTGTTCCCTCTTTCAAACGCTTATTAACCATAGTCTGCATCTTCTGTCTTGTAGTAACTATCATCTGACGGTTTCCATCTGACAATTTCTTTATAAGCGTATCTACATACTCTGTGTCGTCAACATCAATCGTGTCATTATCTGCATAAGACTGAAAAGCCATCTTTGTCTGCATATCAAGGTCTTTTCTGTCAATGAGAAATATTGTCTTTTCAATCGAAGGAATGTCCATCAAAAGATTTCTGGTCGCTTTATATGAGGTCATGGTTTTTCCTGAACCCGTAGTATGCCATATAAACCCTGAAATTCCTTTCTTTGATGCTTCACGCATAGCTCTTATTGCATGAATCTGATAAGGTCTGAGAATAAGAAGTTTCTGTTTATCATTATCAAGTACCGTATATTTTGTCACCATCTCATGTGCTTCCGGTATTTTTAATACTGAACTTGCAAAATCTAGATAATCACACACAGGCACATTATTTTCATCAATCCATCCTGTTATAAATTTTTTATTTAATTCGGTGTCTCTTGCTGCTGAAAAATATTTAGTATCTACACCGTTGCTGACAACAAACATCTGGATATTAGAATAAATTCCATGAAACCTGCCCTCACTGATATACTTTTTAATCTGACGAAAACCATCCATATAAGAATGATTTTTGTTTTTTAACTCTATGTGAATCATAGGTATTCCATTTATAAGCAAAGTCACATCAAATCTTCTGTCTCTGATTTCTTCATCACCCGCTGCAAATGCCTGATACTGATTTATCACCTCATACACACTTGTTCCACCGGCAACGTGTTCATTGTTCATAACGAGCAGATGTAACACATCATTACCACGCTGAACATGAACATAAACCTTTCCATTCTCACCCACAAGCCATTTGGCAGCATCATAAAAAGAAGCATGGGAAAGATCATTTTTTATCTTAGCAAACTCAGAATCGCTAAGCGGTTCGTCATTTAATTTAGCCTTATTATTCTGTTCTAATATATATTTGAAATTGTCCCATAGCTGTTCTTCCGTTCTTATATCAGGTCTGTATGTCCACTGGGACTCCCCCGTACAAAGCTGCTCAATTAATCTTTTTTCTATAACCGCCTCTAATTCTGCCATAACTTCTTCCTCTCGTATTTTAACTTTAACATATCCAAAAATCTTATTTCACACCTCATGTATATTACACTGTCTGCATCAACTCATTCTCTATTTCCTTTATATCCTCTGGCGTCAGACTCGTAAAAAACTGCGGTATATCCTCTATTGACAACTTTCCTGCTTTTATCATTTTTATTGCATTCTTTTTTGCTTCTTTCTTTGCCCCATTTTTTTCTGCTTCTTTTGCTGCTTTTTTTGCTGCATGATACTTTTCATACTCTATATACTCACGCAATATTTCTTTCTCATCATACATAGCCAACATAATAGATACAACCTCCTTTTCCCTGCTTTGCAAATATTCTTTTAATACATTTTTATCCTTGCAAATGCGAATTGTCTCCATGATTGTTTCTCTTGTTCTTCCATACTGTTTCATCTGCTCATTATAAACCTTTGTAAATGTTACATACTGGCTTATAATATCATCTTCATCCGTTCCATATAACACCTTAACTTTGGCATCTATAAACCCAGTCTGTCCTCCGAAAAACGCATCTGACAAACTGATATATTCTGGATGGTCTTTTCTGTCTCCTGTATAAATCACATATAATTCCGGCTTTGGCATCTTTATTTTTCGGCTTGTATAAAGGTTTTGCTTTGTTCTTTTAAAATAATCCTGATATGTTGTCATTAAGTATATCAAACTTCTTATCACGATATTTTCTGTCCATGTTGATTGTGCTTCCACTAATATAACAAGCCTGTCTCCTACCAGAAATCCCAAATCATTGTAAATATCGTCCGTTAATATATTATGAATTGTTATATCCTTTAATTCAGCTTCTGTTACATCTTTATCCTCCGGATGTATTGTTTTATATAATAATGATGTTGTGCTCAAAAAACATTTTGACCACAACTGATGCTACGGATTGCTACATTGCTACGCAATTTTCGCAATCCTACAAACACCTCCAATCCCGCATATTTGCAAACAAATCTGCTACTTGTCGGTGTTTAGTGGGTCAAGCTACCAGATAGCAATTTGTATATAAACATACATTGCTATCTGCTTTTGACCTTTGCATCATATAATTGTATAAGATACTTTTTGTCCTGAAACAGATTTGTAAAGACACTGTCTTTAATCGTATATTTTGCTATATCCGTTTCGTTTAATCTATCCATTATCGTATTATTATTCTCCAAAACATCACCTCTCCTCAATTTTATACCACTTTCTACACTGTCTGCATCAACTCATTCTCTATTTCTTTTATATCCTCTGGTGTCAGACTTGTAAAAAACTGCGGTATATCCTCTATTGATAACTTTCCTGCTTTTATCATTTTTATTGCATTTTCTTTTGCTTCTTTCTTTGCCCCATTTTTTTCTGCTTCTTTTGCTGCTTTTTTTGCTGCATGATACTTTTCATACTCTATATACTCACGCAATATTTCTTTCTCATCATACATAGCCAACATAATAGATACAACCTTTACACATAAAATTTATTGTCTGTTACTCTTATA
>JBNMLR010000215.1:0-4694 GCA_050874945.1 Butyribacter sp.
ATACCATGCTTTAACTGAGTCAAAATCCATATCATATTTTTCACACAATTCTTTTACTTCTTCCTCCGTAAAACCATAGTATTTTGTGATTGGTTTTGATTTCAACATTGTATATTCACGAAAATTGTTAAGAGCTGACTCGTCTTTAATCTTTTTAATAGGCAGAATTCCGGTGATATATCCAAGTGCTAAAAATGCTTTTGACTCCTCCGATTTAAACAGTGAATGAAGAAATCGCAGGTAATTGTGCACAAGTTCTTTATCATTACTGTTTCTGATAACGCAGTCCCATTCATCAATAATAATTATAAATGGTATATTTGTTTTTTGGTAAACGGACATAAGGATAACACTAAACTTTTTTGAGTAATCAATTTCGTCATTAAATGACTTTTTTAAATCGTCTATTATATACTCTTTTATTTTTTCTACCAGATTATCCTTGAAATCGTCCCAAAAAGAAGAAATATCCAGATGAATAACATTATATTGGTTCATGTATTTCTTGTAGTCTGAATGGGAAGAAATCTTTGTGTTTTCAAAAAGTTTTGATGAGTCGCAACCGAGACTGTAATATGCGTCTATCATACCGGCAGCGTGTGACTTGCCAAAACGCCTTGCATGGCTTACGGAAAGACAATTTCCAGGTGTACCGAGCATTTTGTTAAGATATGCTATCAGTTCGGTCTTGTCTACATATATTTCATAATTTCTATCTTTGGTAAAGCTTTCATTTGTAGGATTAAAATATATACCCATTTAAACACCCCGTTTCTTAAAAAAATAGTTAGTATTTGTGAAAAGATTATTAGTATCATCTGATTGTTTTTAGTATATTTTGTTTTGGGTATAATGTCAATTATGTGAACCTGAGCAACTTTGTGATACAATTTTATTGACAGAGTGTAAGAGTTCAAGTAGTTAAATACATAATATGAACAGTAGTGTGAAAAATCCATATATGCAAGATTTTTCATACTATGCACAAAAATGTGTGCAAAAATCTGGATTAAAATGTAAAACTGTGTATTTTTTTGCAACAAAATTCATAAAAAGCTGTCTTATATTATAATAGATGATATGATGCGGGAATTAAGAGCGGAAAATAAATTTTTGTATGCAGGATTTGTGCAGAAATGGAGGTTCAGTATGAAAAAAGAAAAATATATTATAAGCAGAAAATTCATAGGCAGTTTGCTTTTAAAAACCACTATGATGTTTGGAGTTATTATCTTAGCGGCAACAGCGGCTATATTTATGCAGTCTGATAAAACTTTGGCGGCAAAGAAAAAAACGAAACAGCCTCAGGAATATGTTTCTATGAGTTTCAAAAAAGGTGTGCTTACGATTAAAGGAAATGGTGAGATGGGAGACCCTATAAAAACAACTGTATATGAAAATAAAAATGTAAAAAAAGTTGTAATTAAAGATGGGGTTACAGCAATACCGGATGACGCATTTGAAGATTGTAAAAAACTCACAAGTGTAAAAATATCATCTACCGTTAAAAAAATTGGAGTAGGAGCATTTGGTAATACGGCAATAAAAAGTATTACCATACCTAAATCAGTAAAAAAGCTGGGTGAGAGTGCATTTTATGGCTGCAAAAATCTTGAAAATGTAACAATGCCGGGAAATATAGGAGTAATAGAAAACATAGATGCGGATGAAGATGAACATATACCAGTTCCGTTTTGGGGGTATTCGGATATAACACTTAAAAAATTAAAATTTACAACAGCACTTAATCTTAATGTGTTAAAGAGAATTGGCAAAAGTGAAAACTTTGAGGTTGCAGCAAATGACCCAAAGTATAAGAGCGTGGACGGAATGATATATTCAAAGGATGGAAAGACACTCATAAGGATACCGCTTGGAAGAAAAAAGGTGGTGATACCGGAAAGCTGCACAACTGTTACTGCACAGAGTTATGGATATGAAATGTATTCCATGGATAGTACAATGAGCGAAATAGTATTTCCTAAAACAGTTACAAAAATCATATCTGATGGAACTTTAGTAGATTTAGGTCATTATGAATGTAAGGATATAAAAATTACGTTAAATATGGATTATCTTGATAATGAATCGATACAGCAGTTGTGGGCATCTAATGCCTATTGGGAAAAATCATTAAAAGATGAACTGATGAGAAAAGGTCTTGCAAAATTAAATGAAGAAAATGAGCGTATGCTGATGCTTGAGGATGGGTATCTGTGCAGCTATCTTACAGAAGATGAGAATAATATAAATAAAATTGAAAAGAATGAAACAGTCAATGGTCTTGTGATACCTGATAATGTCAAAACAATAGGAAGTAAGGCATTTGGAGGTTATTATATATGCAGCATAACACTTGGAAGTTCAGTGGAGCGTGTAGAATCAACAGCATTCGGATGGCTGAAAGGGGGCTGGAATGATGACAGTTCTAAAACATATGCTATTATATATATAAAAAATAATAATATACAATTAGCACAAGATGCGTTTAATATTGGGGATTATGTTAAAGTTATCATGATTTAGTATCGTAGGTCAGTGTGAAAAATTCATATATACAATATTTTCCACATATAAAATTTGTGTCTGTGCACACTTGACTAAAATTTTATGTATGAAATATATTATATTTCACATTATGCATAAAAAGTGTGCAGGAATGGAGGAGTATTATGAGAGAAAAAAATAATATAAGTAAAAGGTCAAAAATGTTGAAGAATACGATCAGCATTATCGGAGCAGTTTTTGGTTTGTGCATATGTTTTGGTCTTTTGGTGCCGGAAAATGCATCAGCAAAAAAAGTCAGTTCTACAGTGAAGAATGGCACGTTTACGGTTTCAGGTAAAGGAAAAATGCCTGAGAGTGCGATGCCAAAGACTGCACAGAAAAAGAGGATTAAAAAGATTATTATAAAAAAGGGGATAACGGAACTGCCGGAAGATGCCTTTAGGGATTGCAGCAAGGCAACAGTTATAACAATAGCATCAACAGTAAACAGAATAGGAGCAATGGCATTTTATAACACGGGAGTAAGAAAAATAACATTTCCTGAAAAACCGGCAACTTTGACTTTGGGGTATGGGATACTCCAGAATTGTAAAAATCTCCAGGAGATAACGATACCGGGGCGTTTTGGTGTTACAAGACCTAAAAAGGCGGCTAACAGGAAGAATATTGTAGGTTCGCTGATACTTGGAAATAATAATTCCAATATTGTTAAGAAAGTAAAATTTTCAACAAATTTGCAAAGGGAATGTTATAAATATCTAGGTGACTGTGAAAACTTTGAAGTTTTGGCATCGGATTTTTATTACAAGAGCATAGACGGTTGTATATATACAAGGGATGGCAAGAAACTTGCAGTTGTACCATACGGGAAAAAGGAAATTAATATTGCTGAGGGCTGTGAAACTATTGATATACAAAGTTATACATACAATTTAGATGGATATATTGATGGTAAATATACTTATGATATGTATGGCGGATGTGGAGAGATAGAAAAAATCATTTTTCCTTTAACATTCAAAGGAGTTGTGGGACAAAGTTCGCCCTATCATAGTTTTCCGGATGCTAAATTTAAAAAATGCACTGACATTGAAGTTGAGTTCAAATCGGATAAAATTGATAGAGAGACATTGAACGGATTATGGGATTCATATTTTATCTGGAGAAAGTCACTTGCAAAGGAGCTTGTAAGGATGAATTATGCGGAAATAAAAGATGATATGCTGATAATGCTTGATGATGGTGAACTGTATGGCTATGTTGGGGAAAAGGAAAACGCAGAGCTAACGATTCCTAATGAGGTAAAGTATATTCGTGATAATGCGTTTAATTCGCTGCCGAGTGCAACTTCACAGAAATTTTCGATAAAATTCGTGATACTTAATGATACGATAAATACTTTACCGGAGAATGTTTTTTCAGGAAACAAAGGGATACAGGTATATGCAGGAAATGCGCTGATAATAGAAAGAAATGCTTTTGACGGCTGTGTCAATTACAATATTATCAGGATTACTCCGGTATAGGATAGTATAGAAATATAACAAAGTAAAAAGAGGACATTGCAGACCACATTTAGAAAATGTAAGTATGCAATGTTCTCTTTTTTTAATGTTATGGGAAACTTCTCGTTTCCCATAACATTAAAAACACTCCGTGAGGATGCGCATTTCGCGGAAAAGAAATAAATGCTACGCATTCCGCTCAAGCGCGAAAGAGTCGCAAGCGACTCTTTGTTATTACAAGACAGATTTGCTGTTTAACTTCATTATAAACAAGAGAATTTTGTAGTTGTTCTATCAGGAATTTATCCACTCCTCAATCGCACAAGTGTGATGCTTTTTGCCTGAACCATCAGCATTATAATTGATACCCACTAAAAGAATTTTGTCACTGTATCCGGATAATGCTCCATGATATTTTTTCTCTTTTATCTGTTTAATAGCAGTTTCAACAGACTGGTTATATTTAAGTTCAACAATCATTGCAGGTCTGAAACCTGCATTTGCTCTCGGAATAAATGCAAAATCAGCAAAGCCCTTGCCGGCAGGCATCTCACGGACGATATTGTAATAACCCGGTGCAGTAAAATATGCCATTGTAAGGACACAGCTCAGGGAGTTTTCGTCGTTGTACTTAAGAACTGATGTGTATGTGTCATGCGCCTGTTCTATCAGTTCGGCAAC
>JBNMLR010000216.1:0-4688 GCA_050874945.1 Butyribacter sp.
CTTCCGATACACTGAGCGGTGGCAACACTGTTTCCTGCATAAACTTTATACTCACCGGCTTCAAGCACAAATGCAGACTTATGTCCCGTAACACCTGAATCGTCATATGATGCAAAATATGATTTAGGACATGAGATAATTATATTCTGACTTTCATTTGCAGCTAACTCTCTAGTCTTTGCATATCCGACAAATGTACGCACCGGTTTTCCAAGTTTTCCCTGAGGAGCTTCGATATAAATCTGCACAACCTCTTTTCCTGCACAATCACCCGTATTTTTCACGGCTGTATCCACAATAACACTGTTTTCATCAACATTTTTTACACCGCCGCTTATCTCAAAATCCGTATATGACATACCAAAACCAAACGGATACATCACTTTATCGGCGGCAGCAGTCTGGAAATATTTATAACCTACATAAATATCTTCCACATAATAATTCTTGTCGGCATCACCAAAATATGGTGCTGACGGATAATCTTCTATATTATAGGCAATGGTATCGGTCAGCTTTCCGCTCGGACTAACCGTTCCGTCAAGAACATCGAGGACACCGTTTCCGCCCTCCTGACCACCCTGCCATACATACATAACAGCAGACGGCTTATATTCGTCAACCCATTTCATGTCTATTATATTGCCGACATTTAACAAAACAACACTCTTTTCAAAAGTTTTAGTGACATTCTTAATAAGCTCCCGTTCAGTCTTTGTCAGGTAATAACTTCCCTCATCGGCTCTGTTGTCCTGGTCTTCGCCCGCTGTTCTTTCTATGATAACGATTGCCGTATCATTTTTCTTTTCAGCTTCACGGATAAACTCCTCTGACAAAGGCATCTCTTTCTGCGACCACGGAACACTACCCCAGCCGTTACCCTCATCAAAAGGATTTTCCTCTATCCACTTCTCATACTCCTCACAGACACTCTCGTCCACACTAATATTTTCACTTTTCCTCAAAGCATCGAGAATACTTACAACATACTTAGTATTAACAAGACCACCTGAACCAAGACCACCCTTATAATAATAAAAAGCTCCAATACCAAAAACCGCAGTCTTTGTCCCCTTAACAAGCGGCAGCACACCGCCCTCATTTTTAAGAAGCACGCAGCCCTCAGCCACAGCCTGTCTTGCAGCTTTCGCATAATTTTTCTCATTTAACTCAAACATAAAAACCTCCGTAATTTATATACTTTTTCTCAAATATTTTCTTCTAAACAAATCATAAAGTATTCTAATATATCTCGCTCTAAATTAAAACCATAAATTTATTATTTTTTGTATATTTATATCTCAACTTTTTCTATAAACTAAATTTTTTGTCAAACGGATTTTTGTGGCAGGCTATGCTACCTGCTTATAACATAAATTTTTATTTACTATTTTTATACAATGGCAGAATTTAATACTATCAAGCTTTATGTATAAATCCTTGCAATAAACAGCCGTGAATAAGATGCATTATTCCAACCGAATGGCGTTAGAACATCGTCGGTACTTGGCGAGCGTTTTGAAGCTCGCTTATGTACCGTTACGAATGTTCTCCGAGCGAAAGCGGTTATGAGCGTGGAATAATCCCCTTATTCACGGCGTCCGTTCTTTATATTCTTTAAAATGTACCCTCATCCAGAAAAACAACACTGTCCCCCAATTTATCATCAAGTATCTCCCATCCCTTTGCATCATTCACGGCAAGTGCCCCTGATATAGCAATCACCGGAAATCTCTCGCACAGCTTCTTATAATAGTCCGTCATCTCCGAAGCTGAGCGAAGAACGGACACCGCCTTTGTATCAGGTGTCTCAGGCAGAATATTTTCCATAATATTCTCACTGTCTCTCTCATACATTGACACCATCGGATAAAAAGCCCTGTCAACACCTCTCTCATAGTCAGGCACTTCCCTGTCACAAAGACTTTCCATACTGAAAGCAGGACTGTCACAACAAGTCCTGTACTCCACTCCCTCACACTGACAGCCGACCTCTTTTTCTATATAATTCTGCCATGTTTCCTCCTCATTCCCCTGGGTATTTAACTTATCTTTTCTCTTAAAACTCTCCCCCGGGAAATAATACATATCCGCTTCTTTTCTATACAATCTCCCTGCTCCCGCATCAAGCATAAAAACAACATCCTCTCCCATCTTAAAACCACAGCCTTTTACTGCCGCTGACATCATCTTCATCACATCAAAAATATCATAGAGATAGCCCCTTATATCCCTTGTCAAAATATCATCATTATCCTCGATTGATGACATAGTCTCATATCTTATTTTCTTTTTTATAGAAGTGACAATCTTCTGTCCCATATCTAACGCATTTTCATAAGATTTCGCCCCAACAGGCAGAAAAACCACCTTTGCAAAATCAAGACTGCTGCCAAATATTTTACCTTTCCTAAAAACATCAACGACAGGAATATTAAATTCCTTTCCCGAAAAAACCGCATAATATTCAAAAGGAACATTCTTCCTACTCTCATCTGCTTTTCTTAACTTAAAAGAATTAGTTATAAACTTCCCCATAAAACTCCCCTTTCATTCATAAACTATCACCAAATTTTATAATTAGGCAGTTGACTTCCCAAAAGTATATATTCCATATAATCATGCAATACTATTACCGGACATGACAATAAAATCCATAAATTTGTATATAGCAGACATATCTGCCCTTTAAAATTATACTGCTGCCCGGAATAGTCCCACACATTAAGGTGCATCTGCCTGTTCACTATCATGCCGACTACAAATTCAACACCGGTTATCATAAGACCACATATTATCATCTGCCCTATAAGCGATGCCCCATCACCTAAAATACTTTCAACAGCTCCTACGAGCACAAAGCATAATCCGCCTGCAAGCAGCATTGAAATATGTGAATATCCCCGGTATAAAATTTCAATTCCGCAATAAAGAAAACCACCCGTCAAAAACATTATCAGATAAACCTGAAAATGATTCATACCTGTCCCCATCATATGAACCTCCTTTGTAATACCGTCAAACAATCATTTGCGAAACCATTAACACTTTATAAGTAGTATGTATTTTTTTATCTAACTTATACTATTATTCAAATACCAAAAATACAGTATTTTTTTCCATCATGCTGTGGTAAACTATAAAATATGAAATTTAAAAATTGTTTTTTAGCAAGAGCAATTATTATATTTTAAGTCAGATACAATGCGGATGCACTCGTACAGAATAAATTTATTTGTTACATACTCACTCTGCTTTCGCATGATTAAAATGTACTCTCGGAATTTTCTGAACAAAAAATTTCGAGAGTACATTAAAATTAAATAAGAATCGAGGGAAACAATGAACACAGAAATTTTAAAAAGACTTGATGATGCAATCTCATCAACACTTATAGGAAACTCAAAAGACCCTGACTGCAACGTCGGAGCAGCCATTTGTATTATAAAAGACGGCAAAGAAGTCTACAGGAATGAATACGGCGAAGCAGACAAAGAAAATCATATTCCTATGGAAAAAAATTCAATTTTCAGATGTTATTCAATGACAAAACCTGTCACGGCAGTTGCCGTTATGACACTTGTTGAAAAGGGAATTATCGCCCTCTCCGACCCGGTGAGCAACTTTATACCAAGTTTTAAAAATCAGATTGTTCTCACTGAAAAAGGCTATGTTCCTGTAAAAAGAGAAGTTGTCATTCAGGATCTTCTCAATATGACAGCAGGTCTTACTTATCCTGACGCTTCATTCCCTGCCGGAAAAGAAATGCAAAATATGATAGATAAGTATTATGCCGATGTTGAGGCTGGAAATCCTACATCTACATATGACCTTGCCGTACTTATAGGCAAACAGCCGCTTGAATTTCAGCCGGGCGAGGGCTGGAGATACAGTTTTTGTGCCGATGTTTTAGGTGCAGTGATTGAAGTTGTAACAGGCAAAACATACGGCGAATACCTTAAGGAAACAATATTTGAGCCACTCGGAATGACTGACACTGACTTTTATGTTCCTTTAGAAAAGCAGAACCGTTTTATGCAAAATTACCAGTATATGCCCGAAACACAGACAATGGAGCCTTGCACCTGGCAGCACTTGGGACTTACATATATGCACAAAAAGAAACCTCTCTTTGAGTCAGGCGGAGCAGGACTTGTCTCAACAATAGATGACTATTCAAAATTTGTAAATATGATGCTTGGCAAAGGAACGCTTGGAAATGTACGCATACTCGGCAGAAAAACAGTTGAGATAATGACAAGAAACAATCTTACACCAAAGCAGCTTGAAATGTATGACTGGGATACCCTCAAAGGCTACGGCTACGGAAATCTCATGCGTGTAATGATGGATGTTCCGGCAAGCCAGAGTTTTGGCTCAGAGGGTGAGTTTGGATGGGATGGCTGGCTTGGAAGTTATGTCGCTATGGATCCAAAAGAAAATCTTGCCATCATTTATGTAATACAAAAATGCGGCGGAAACGGTTACAGGGATATTCAGGTTATAAGAGATATTGTTTATTCGGCACTTTAACACTATTAACTGTTATGAGCACATAGCATAGCGGATTGCAAATATCCGCTTGTTTTTTGGATTTTAAAACATACGCCGGATATAGTAAATATTCATCCGGAAAATTTACTATATCCGGCTGTGCATTGAAAGTATCTGGATATATAATTTGATGA
>JBNMLR010000217.1:0-4685 GCA_050874945.1 Butyribacter sp.
AATGTGGATTATGTATTTACTACACATTACAACCAGGATGAAGAAAACTATGGTATCTACTGGACATATTATGTAGATGCTGACGGAAGAAGCAGTCAGGCGGTTCTCGAAGAGAAACAGAAAAACAGAATAGAAGATGCCACTGTCGATAAGATAGAGCAGTTAGGCAGAGGTCAGTATGAGCTTAGATTTACGCTTGCTGACGGCAAAGAGACAAAAGACGGTCTTGTGGACAATGGTTCGGTTGCGGAGGACGCACCAAACTTAAGCAGAAGTGCACAGGCTTCAGGTTCATTTGCATATAAGATGGCAGCAGATGAGAGCGGGGACAATTATCTTCTTGTCACATATGCTAAAGAGGATGACGGAAAGCCTATGAAGATAACTGTCGGTGACAGTGTGATAACTGATGAAGTGCTCAACAGTTCAAAAGCAGCGGTTAAGAACATAACACTTGCCGATGCGGACAAAGATAAGTATTATCAGGTAATGTATAAAATTCCTGCTGATGTAGTAAAAAATAACTTAAGTGAATTAAAGGTTATCGAGAATGATAAGGAAGTCACAAAGAAAGTTATGAACATCACATTCTCAGGCGGTGACAAGGCATCTGCAAGAGTTTGCAAGTCACTTGCGATGATGAAAGCGTTCAGAAATACAAATGCACTTACATCTGTCGAGTATGACGGACAGACACTTACACCTGATATAGACGGTAAGATAGAGATAAACACAACATACGACAAAGTACCTGAGGTTAAATTTAATATCGCTGACAATGGCGGATATGTGATGGCAGGAACGGATGTTGTTGACGAGAAAGAAAGCAAAAAGATAAAGACAAGCGGAAAGACAACTGAGGTTAATATAACAGTATATGCACAGGACTTTGAGACGGTATCAACATATAAACTTGTTGTAAACACTGATTACACGGGACTTGACCTCTCAAAAAATCTCGTAAAGGCATTTGGCTTTAACGGAAGCAGTGACGGTGCAAAGGCAGTTGCAAAAGCGAGTGTTCCAACAACTGTTTCGGGAACAAAGTTTAAATATGTAAACGGACAGAGCACAAAGGCATTGTCGCTTGACGGAACATACGGACTTAAACTTCTTGATGATGCGTCAAAACTTGGTGACAGCTATAGCATAAGTTTTGCGATGAAAGCATCAGAAGTTGGAAGTGCAGTAAATCCTACACTTACGGCAGGAACATTCTCACCTGAATATTGGTTAAACCTCACTCTTGACGGAAAGATATGGTCACATGACTCAGCAGGATATGTCGACACAACGGCATCGGGAGCATACACGGCAGGACAGTGGCAGACAGTCACACTTGTTGTGGATGGAAGCAGACAGGGAAAGACAGAAGGAACAGTTTACGGACAGCTTTATGTAGATGGAAAAGTTGTAACTGAGGGAAGTGTTGCAAGTGACATAATGAAGAAATCAGGAGCAGCAGTTTACTTTGGTGTCAATGCATGGGACGCTTACTTCAAGGGTGAACTTGATGATGTGTTACTGTTCAACAAGGCACTTGATGAGTCTGAGATAGCTGCGATAAGCAGTAAAGTAATAACAGCAGATTCTTTTAAAAAGCAGACAACAGTTACTAAGACACCTGCAGCTAAGAGTGTAAGCGTAAAGGCATCAGGACTTAAGAAAAACGTGCTCACCATTGCAAAAGGAAAGAAAGTTAAACTTAAAGTTACTGTATCTCCTGCAAAGGCAAGCCAGAAAGTAACATATAAATCAAGCAATAAAAAAATAGCATCTGTTTCATCAAAAGGTGTCGTGACTGCAAAGAAAAAAGGAACGGCAAAGATAACAGTTAAGACAACAAACGGTAAGAAGAAAGTTATTAAAGTAAAAGTTACCGTTAAGAAAAAGAAATAATATGATATGATGCATGGGTCAAAAGCAGATAGCAATGTATGTTTATATATACATTGCTGTTTGTGACTTAAAATGAGCATTATATATAAGAAGAAATTATTCCAAAAAAATTATTCCATGAATATGTACTATTCATGGAATAATTTTCTTTGTGCGTAAGTATTGCGGTAATCGGACGGGCTTTGTCCGGTTATTTTTTTGAAAGCACTTGAAAAATTGTGATTATCAGAGAAACCTATTTCATATCCTATCTGTGAGATGGGTTTATTTGTGTCACTGAGCAATGCCTTTGCCATATCCATCTTTTGATTTAAGATGTAAGTTTTCAGTGAAACACCCGATGCTTTCTTAAAAAAAGTCGTTATATATTTTTCATTGTAGCCGAAATATTCTGCTATCTCACTGACTTTGAAATTTTCTCTTATCCGCCATGAGATATAATCGACAATATCGGTGTATAACTGCACATGGTCGCCTTTTAGGGAAACTCTTCCGTTAGAGAGGTAGAGCTGGCTGTGAAGTTCCATCAGTGCCGCAGTTATATTGAGTGAGTTTAACATTTTACTTCCGTATTTTCTGTCGCTGTCCTGAAGCTGTTTCAATAAGACTATAATCCTGTCAATACGCGGAATCGTGTTCTGTACGGGAAGAATCATATTTTGATTTTTATGTATATTATTTAGAATGTCGTTTTCACTCATTGAACAACGGGGTGATATAAGTTCGTTCGGATAAGTAAAATGTGTCCAGTAAAAAGTACATTTTGACGGCTTATATCCGTACTGCTTAAGTGTAGGCGGCATAATGAGATATTCTCCCTTTTTTACTACATACTGTCTTTTATCGTCCGCTATATAAAGTTCTCCGTCTGTCATAACGATAAATTCATAATCCGTAAGTGCCCTTGTGATGTGTGTCCAGCTTTCATCAGGTGCGATAAACTTGCCTGTCCAGTTAAATTGTAAGGGACTTACTAATTGAAAATTTAATACATCCATATTTTTTACCATACCTTTCATATCCTTTATATACATTATATATTATGGGGTTTGTGTGTGCAATATACAGGGGTGTTATGCCATGAAAAAATTACACCTAATCTAACTTTTGGGTAAAACTTTTTCGTAACAAACATAACTTAATAATATTCTGTGAAAATTAGATAGATGATAAAATTTATATTGTAACAGGAGGAGAATATAGTGTGAATAACCTATATACAGGCTTTTTCGCACTTGGAATTTGTGTATGTGCACACTTGACACAGATTAAGATTAATATAAAGAAAGGAAAGCGTTATGAAAAAAACAGGAAAAGCAGCTAGTAAATGTATAGCCATTGTCATGTCATCGGCTATGGTTCTCTCAATGCCTGATATTGCGGGACTTCAGATGTCAGCACAGGCGGCAGAGAAGATTGACAGGACTGACAACAGTATAGTATATGCGGTCGATTGTGGTGACCTTGATGTGACTACGGTACCCGATGACGGACCTCTCGGAACACACAACAGTGTGACGGATCAGGTATATGATGCTGATGCACAGACAGGTTATAAATGGGGAGTTGTTGACAGTTTAAGTTCTCCGCTTACAAACGGCAGTTGTCAGATTGGCGGTGTGAGCACTGACTGGACATGGCCAAATGAATGGACTGAAGGTGGTGACCAATCTAAAAAAACTGCAACAAACAGATATACAAAAAATCAGTTTGAGACAAGCGCAACTATATCGGAAAATCAGACAAGACACATTGATTATAAGTTTGAGATTGAAAACGGTGAGTATTATGTAGAAGTTGGATTTGCAAATCCGTGGGGCTGTTCAAATACACCTTCGGTATATGCCAATATAGACAAAGATAATGAGAAAGAGATTGCCAAAGATTTTGATGTGAGCACAAACTCAGGTGTAGTAACAGGCACAGTAGAGGTAACGGACGGAGAACTCACTATCAATGCAAGAGGAACGGGCGATGATAATAAGGCGATAAACATGACTTACATCACTATCAAGGAAGCAGGAGAAAAGACACTTGCACAGACAGACCTTGATGCGATAAGTATTCCTGAGACAGTGAGCGGTGATATAGAACTTCCGTCAAAAGGAAGTTTAGCTGACAGTGAGATAACTTGGTCGAGCAGCAATGAGAGTGTTATATCAAAAGACGGAAAAGTTACAAGACCTGCGGCAGGAGAGAGTGATGCAAAGGTTACTCTTACGGCTACAGTCAAAAACGGAAATGCGACGCTTACAAAAGACTTTACGGTAACAGTCACAGCTAAAAAAGATATGACAGACCTTGAGTATTTTGACAGAGACAAAGTGGAAGTCACAGATGAATATTATGAGAACGCTTTAAATCTCGATGTTGAGAATATGTTAAAACTTGATGCAGACAGACTTCTTGCAGGTTTCAGGGAAACAGCAGGTTATGCAGCAGGAATGAGTGCATCAGAAATAAAAGAGTATATGAAGAACAAGGAACGCTACGGGGGTAACTGGGAAAACTCACTTATCGGAGGACATATACTCGGACATTATATGTCAGCAGTCGCACAGGGAATAGTAAATCCGGGTGTTACGGCTGAGCAGAAAAAAGAACTTACGGAGAGATTAGATTATATCATTGACTCACTTGCCGACTGTCAGGCAAAGACAGAGGGAGTGGATGGTGTTGAAGGTTATATATTTGGAGCAACACTTCCAAGCAGTGCATTTAAGAGCAATGTAGTGCTTCAGTTTGACAATGTAGAAAACGGAAAGACAAATATCTCGACACAGGCA
>JBNMLR010000218.1:0-4679 GCA_050874945.1 Butyribacter sp.
TCCTTAAGCAGCTCATATTCCATCTCAAGATGCTCTCCCTGAACTATTTCCTGTAAAATAGTCTTGCTGTCATAAAACAGCTTTTTATTTTCTATATCCTTCAATATATGTCTGTCAATATATTCTTTCGCCTTTTCAAATCCGCCGTCAAGGTAAACAGCACCTATGGTTGCCTCAAGTGTATCAGACAAAATAGAATCCCTCTCTCTGCCGCCTGTCAGGTCTTCACCTCTTCCAAGCATCACATAATCACCGAGGTCTATATCTCTTGCACAGAGTGCAAGCGTCGGTTCACAGACCCAGCTTGCTCTCATTCTTGTCATATCACCCTCAGGCTTTGTAGGATTATCTTTATATATCTGTTCACTTGAAACAAGCTCAAGTACGGCATCACCCAAAAACTCAAGACGCTCATTACACATATATTTTTTTAATCTGTTTTCATTTGAATATGAACTGTGTGTAAGTGCTGTTATAAGCAGATCTACATTTTTAAACTCATATCCTGTTTTTTTCTGAAACTCTAATAATTTTTCCTGTTTCATCAGGCACACTCCTAACTTTTAAGCCCTATATGCTGACAGTTCTGTCAGGCTGATATTTATAGGTCCGCTCTGCTGCCTGCTCATGCCATCAGCCGCTAAAGCAGCCTGCCTATATGTAATATTTAACATATAAGCTCCAGCAGATCTCCCACCGTGTCAACATCTTTCAGACTTTCTTCGTCTATTGATATATCGAATTCCTGTTCAACTCCCATAAGAATCTGAAAAAGTTCCAACGAATCAGCACCGAGGTCATCCACAAAACTCATTTCCTGAAATATTTCCGTATCTTCAATACCTAAAACTTCCGCAATAATTTTTTGAAGCTTTTTAAATTCCATACGAGCACCACCTATTCAATAATAAGATTTTCTTTTATTTTTTCATTTATCTTTTCTTCATTGAACTGTATGCACTGTCTTATAGCCTGTGTTATCTCAACACTTGTTGAACTTCCGTGAGCCTTTACCACAAGTCCGTTTAAACCAAGCAAAGGTGCTCCTCCCTGGTCTGATGTGTCAAACTGTTTAAGCGTTGATTTGAGTGCAGGCTTGATAAGAAGTGCTCCTATCTTACTTCTGAGACTTGACATAAGTCCCTCTTTGACTTTTCCGAGAAGTGTTGCTGCAAGACCCTCATACAATTTAAGTATGACATTTCCGACAAACGCTTCACATACTATAACATCGGCATCGCCTTTTGGTATATCTCTCGCTTCGATACTTCCGATAAAATTAATATCCTTACATTCTTTAAGTAACGGATATGTCTCTTTTACGAGCATATTTCCTTTTTCTTCCTCAGCACCAATATTTACGATGGCAACGCGCGGCTTTTTAATGCCGACTATTCTCTCCATATATATTGAGCCCATCTTTGCAAACTGAACAAGATGAGATGCTCTGGCATCCACATTTGCTCCACAGTCAATAAGAAGTGCTGGACCTTTTGCTGTAGGAATAAGCGGTGCGAGAGGAGAACGCTCTACGCCCTTGATTCTACCCACAACAAACTGACCACCAACAAGTATTGCACCCGTGCTTCCTGCTGATACAAAAGCATCCGCTTCGCCGTGTTTTACCAGATTCATTCCGACAACGATAGATGACTGTTTCTTTTTTCTTATCGCCATAACAGGAGGTTCGTCAAATCCTATAACATCCTCTGCGTGAACTATGGTTATACGCTCTTTATCATAAGTATATTTTGCAAGTTCTGATTTAATGTCATCAGTTCTTCCAACCAGTACAATATTTATCTTTTCATTTTCATTGACAGCATCAACCGCACCTTTTATCGGTGCTTCAGGTGCATTGTCACCACCCATTGCATCAACTACTACTTTAATAATATCGCTCATATTTCACCTCATACTGTATTTATTTGTAATCCATACTTTTATACACAATCTTCATTTTACTAAAAAAAAGACAATAGTGCAAGTTAAAACGGCAAGAAAAAGCAGCCCGTTATTTGGCTGCCTTTTTGTAAAAGAATGATTTGTATGTAGAAAATCCTGAATCTCCCGGAGATATTATCTGCTCTGTACTTCCGACAAACAATATACCGTCAGTTTTAAGAGATGCGTTAAACTTTTTATATATTTCTGATTTAGCTTCCTCAGTAAAATATATCATTACATTTCTGCAGATTATCATATTGCAATCTGACGGATATGGATCTTTTAAAAGATTATGCTGTTTAAATTCTACGCGTTTCTTAATATCATCCGAAATCTGATAACTTCTTGTACCGACTTTAGTAAAATATTTTGTGATATATTCTTTCGGAAGTCCCTTATGACTTTTCTCGTCGTACAGACCTACCTGTGCTTTTTCAAGGACAATCCTGTCAAGATCGGTTGCTATGACCTTTATCTTATTTAAAGGTATAAACTTTGAAAGGAGCATTACAAGTGTGTACGGCTCGTCACCTGTTGAACACGCTGCACTCCATATCTTAAGGTTGTTTCCGAAACGCTCGAAAAGATATGGAAGTATCTCATTTTCAAGAAGTTTCCACTGCTCAGGATTACGGTAAAACTCTGAGACATTTATCGTAAGATATGTAACAAAATCATCAAGCATTTTCTTGTCTGATTTGATGGCTTCGATATATTCATCATAACTCTTTATCTTATTTTTTGTTATCAATGAATCAATACGCCTTTTCATCTGTCTTTCTTTGTAGCTGCTAAGATCAATCTTTGTAAGCTGATATACTTTTTCTTTAAATTTTTCATAATCGCCCATTCTCTCGTCCCTCCTTAACCAAAAACGCCAATCCGAACAAACGGACTGGCGCTTCCAAGAACATCCTGTGTTCTGATTACTCAGTTACTTCCTCTTCTTCCTGATCATTGTCATTTAAAAGAGCTTTTATACTTAAGCTGATCTTGTGATCTTCTGAATTGAAGTCAACCACCTTTGCTTCTACTTCCTGACCAACCTTTAATACATCTGAAGGCTTGTCAACGTGCTCTCTTGAAATCTGTGAAACATGGAGTAATGCGTCAACTCCCGGCTCAAGTTCAACAAAAGCACCGAAATCAGCCATTCTTGCAACCTTTCCTTTGACAACAGAACCTACGCTGTAGTTGTCAGCAGCGTGTAACCATGGATTCTGATCCTCAAATTTAAGGCTGAGTGCAATCTTATCATCCTTGATGTCTTTGATAAGAACTTTTGTCTTGTCTCCAACATTAAATACTTTTCTAGGATTTTCAACACGACCCCATGACATTTCTGAGATATGGAGAAGTCCGTCTGCTCCGCCTAAATCGATGAATGCACCAAAGTCTGTAAGATTTTTAACTGTTCCTTCAACAACATCTCCAACATTGATTCTTGCGAATAATTCTTCCTGGAGTTTCTTCTTCTCTGCAACTAAAAGCTGCTTTCTGTCACCGATGATTCTTCTCTTCTTAGGGTTGAACTCACTGATAACAAACTCTATTTCCTGTCCTGCATACTTTGAAAGATCTTTCTCGTATGTGTCTGATACAAGACTTGCAGGGATAAATACCTTTGTCTCTTCAACAACAACACTTAATCCACCTGTTAATACATCTGTTACAGTTGCCTTTAATACAGTGTGGTTCTCGAAAGCTTCTCTGATGTGCTCGTTGCTCTGCTCCATAGCTAAACGCTTGTATGTGAGAAGAACCTGTCCCTCACCGTCGTTTACCTTAAGGACTTTAGCTTTCATCTTGTCGCCTTCTTTAACAACTTCTCTAAGGTCGATGCCTGACTGATTGCTGTATTCATTTCTTGTAATGATACCGTCAGCCTTATAACCGATGTTTAAGATGATCTCGTCTTCCTTAACGCTGATAACTGTCCCTTCTACAATCTCTCCATTGTGGATTGTTACTAATGATTCTTCCAATAACTGTTCAAATTCATTATTCATTTCTGACATATGATTGAACCTCCTTAATAATATTATTTGGGGTTGAAGCCCCGGCAGTAATACCCACGCTACGAAAAGATTGAAATTGCTTCAAATCCAGGTCATCAAGTGTCTGTATAAAATATGTGTTCTCACACTCTTTTCTACAAATTTCATAAAGTTTCTGGGTGTTTGAACTATGTTTTCCACCTATTACTAACATCGCGTCGGATTGCCTCGCAATAGTACCCGCTTCTGTCTGACGCTCTTCGGTAGCGTTGCAAATTGTATTCATAACATCTATATCATAACTCTTTTTGGATAAAATATCAACTATATCTTTGAATTTCTTGTAATTAAATGTCGTTTGTGACACAACACACAGTTTTTCGCCGTCGAAATTGTCCAGTTTTTCAGCCTCCGAAGCACTTTCTATAACTATCGGTTCACTGACACACCAGCCTTTTATTCCCTCTACCTCAGGATGATTGTCACTTCCGACTATCACAACTTTTTTTCCATCCTCAGATGCCTGCTTTACTATCTTGTGTATCTTTGACACAAAAGGACAGGTCGCATCCACGATATTTACTTTTTTTTCTTCAAGTGCTTTTATGACATTCTGTGGCACTCCGTGCGAACGTATTATTATAGTTGTATTTTCACTTTCACTTATATCATTAACAGAATTTATGACTTTTACACCTTTTTTTTCTAAATCTTTTACCACCTGCTCATTGTGAA
>JBNMLR010000219.1:0-4673 GCA_050874945.1 Butyribacter sp.
GCATCGTACACTGAACAGACAGCAAACTCATCACCTCCAAGTCTTCCTACCAAAGCATCATTCTTGAAGATTTTGCTAAGCTCTGCCCCCGTGTCAGCTATTGCTTTATCACCATATATGTGTCCCAAAGTGTCATTGACATTTTTAAAATTATCAAGGTCTACCATATAAAATATATAGTACCTGTCTGATTTATTTTCATTGAGAAGCAGTCCCATCTTTTCTTCTATCGTCTTTTTATTCAAAACACCGGTGAGCATATCGTTTTCTGCTCTCTGAACAAGATTTTTCTCCATTGTAATCTGCTTTGAGGCATCCATAAGTTTACCTATGAAGCATTTTGGTGAACCATTATCCTCTCTCTTTACAAAGCCTGACACCCTGTACCAGTCATATTCGCCGTTTTTGTTGCGCACCCTGACTTCAGATGTAAAGAAATCGTCTTTACTCTCAAAGAATTTCCTTAATCTGCTTCTTATAGACAGATCATCAGGATGAACATACTCGTAAACATCATACACCGCCTCACCCATAAACGGCTTGGCTCCTTTATCAATGATTATTCCGAATTTGTCTTTCAGCTCAAATTTTTTCGGACTAAAATAATACTGGAATATTATAGTCTTATCAATACTGCTTACCGCATCATAAGTCTCCTCAATATCCAGCAGTTTTTCCCTGCTTTTTACCGCAAATACAAGCATTATCATAATGCAGAGAAGATTGACAAAAAACATTCTGATAAAATTCATGCTCTTGCCTGTGATGACAAGTTCTGACAGATTTTTCATACTGCCCTTTGACACAAACATGAACGACCAGTTATTTATCTTTGTCGGAACTGAAGATACGATATAATTATGTCTGTTATGCTTAAACAGAAAATCCGTCTCTTTTCCACTTCTCAGACCGGTTCTCACACCGTTACTGTCAATCCCGTCATATACTTTACATTCATTCAGGTATGTAAACATATTTGTATCTGTTGATATTTCAAGTTCTGAACCTGTTTTTGTCTTTATAACCACATCTCCGCCGTCGGAAACAACAAGCACATAACCGTATTTTGTTATGCCGGAAACATTGAGCATTTTCTTCAGGTCATTAAGGAGCATTGAACCGACAACGACCGCCCTGACTTTATTTTTATATATAACCGGTACATATATGTTTATCTCATTATTTCCTTCATAGTTTACCGTTATCTCATCAGCTACATTTGCATTTTTTTCAAGTGCTTTTTCAAAGCCCGTACTGCTGCTTACTGATTTATAAAGGCAGTTTCCATACAACCTTATACCATTTACATCGAGTATGGATATATCATCAAAATAACCGTTAAGCTTTTCGCACACAGTTGAAAGTTCATCTCTGTTACTCAAATCCTGTTCTGAAATTCTCTCGGCAAGTATCTCCAAATTGGAAATTCTTTCGTTAAATATCTCCTCAAAATAGGCTTTTCCTATACTTGCACTGTTACTGATAACTTTTTTTCCGTTTTCTACATTATTGTTTTTTAATTCGTTTCCAAGACTCACAACTGTAGAAATTTCACACAACACAAATACCGCCAGCATCAGATAACATAGTTTTTTTAAATTTATCCTCTTGTTTTTTTTCATAATCCCGTGCCTCTTTTACTTCTGTAAACTTCATACCTTTAAAGTATGTCTTCTCCAAAAACTAAACTATACTTATAATACCACAATCTCTCATATATCGCAATTATTTATATCGCTTTTGTAACAGTTCAGCCATAAAAAAACGGAACAGATATTGTTTCTGCTCCGTTTTTGCAAATCAGCCTGTCAACGCTCATTATTTTTCTGCAAGTCCGCCTGTCATTTCTTTTACATAGTCATAAATATGTTGTCCTGCATCTTCGCCATATTTCGCAACTATCTTTATGATAGCACTTCCGACTATCGCTCCATCTGCTATCTTTGTATATTTATTTACCTGTTCAGGTGTATTTATTCCAAATCCGACTGCTGCCGGTGTGTCAGTCACTTCTTTTATCGACTTTACGATACTTTCAATATCCGTCTTTATCTCACTTCTGACACCTGTTACGCCCATTGACGATACTACATAGATAAAGCCTTTTGCTTCTTTTGCTATCATCTGGATACGCTTTTCTGAGGTAGGTGCTATCATTGAGATAAGATACATTCCGTATTTTTCCGCTATCGGTGCAAGTTCGTCTTTCTCCTCGTATGGAATATCAGGTATTATAAGTCCGTCTATCCCTACCTCCTGACATTTTGCACAAAATCTCTCATAACCGTACTTGTAAAGTGAATTTGCATATCCCATAAATACAAGAGGTATATCCGTTTTTTTGCGGAGCGAGGTTACCATGTCAAAAATCTTGTCTGTAGTGCAGCCGCCTGAAAGTGACCTTATATTTGCATCCTGTATAACATGTCCTTCTGCTATTGGGTCTGAGAATGGAATTCCTATCTCGACAAGTGCTGCCCCTGCCTTTTCCATCTCAAGGATAAACTCCTCAGTCTTTTCAAGATTTGGATCTCCCGCCGTTATAAATGGTATAAATGCTTTTTTATCTTCAAATGCCTTACTTATTCTATTCATGTAAATCAATCCCCCTGTATCTTGCTATTGCTGCCACATCTTTGTCTCCTCGTCCTGAAAGACAGCAGATGATTATCTGTTCTTTATCCATCTTCGGTGCTATCTTCATAACATGGGCTACAGCGTGTGAACTCTCGATAGCTGCGATTATTCCTTCTTCTTTTGCAATATATTCAAATGCGTTTACCGCTTCTTCATCTGTTACCGGAACATATTCCGCCCTGCCTATATCCTTAAGATATGCGTGCTCAGGTCCTACTCCCGGATAATCAAGTCCGGCTGAGATTGAATATACAGGTGCTATCTGACCGTATTCATCCTGACAGAAATAAGATTTCATACCGTGGAAAATTCCCTCTGTACCCGTTGCCATTATTGCGGCTGTCTTGTCAGTGTCAACTCCAAGTCCTGCCGCTTCGCATCCGATAAGTTTTACATCCTTATCATTGATAAACTCATAGAACATTCCCATAGAATTGCTTCCGCCGCCGACACAAGCCATTACCACATCGGGAAGTCTGCCCTCTTTTTCAAGTATCTGTGCTCTCGCTTCACGGCTTATAACGCTCTGGAAATCTCTTACTATAGTAGGAAACGGATGTGGTCCCATAACCGAACCGAGTACATAAAGTGTATCATCAACTCTGTTAGTCCATTCTCTCATACACTCGTTTACCGCATCTTTAAGTGTCATCGTACCTGTTTCAACAGCGTGGACTTTTGCACCGAGAAGTTCCATACGATATACATTGAGTGCCTGACGAATCGTATCTTCCTTACCCATGTATATCTCACATTCAAGGTCAAGAAGTGCTGCTGCCGTAGCCGTTGCAACACCGTGCTGTCCTGCTCCCGTCTCTGCGATAATCCTTGTCTTTCCCATCTTCTTTGCGAGAAGTGCCTGACCGAGTACATTATTTATCTTGTGAGAACCCGTGTGGTTTAAATCCTCTCTCTTAAAATAAATCTTTGCTCCGCCTAAATCCCTTGTCATCTTCTCAGCATAATAAAGAAGTGACGGTCTGCCCGCATATTCTTTGAGAAGTGTGTCGAGTTCTTTATTAAACTGCTCATCTTTCTTGTAAAATTCGTATGCTTCTTCAAGTTTCTGTATCTCGTTCATAAGTGTTTCAGGTATGTACTGCCCGCCATGAACACCAAATCTTCCCTTGCTCATTCTATTTATCCTCCATAATCTGACTGCATATTCGAGTCATATTTTTATCATAGCCACAATCATAAAACAATTTTACGAATTGCCGCATCTATACACATTTTGCAATTCTGCAAACATTTCAAATCTTCTTTTTTAAATTTATCAAATCTAACCTGCTTTTATAAGTGACTTTAAAGTTTCAATGCGGCTCTCACCGGCACGCATCATAGTCTCACCGATAAGCACACCGTCAACTTTTCCCTGTGCAAGCTCTCTTATCTCTTTCTCGCCTTTTATCCCACTCTCGGAAACAAAAGTGATATTATCCGGCACAAGATTTCTAAGTCTGAGACTATTATTTATATCAACTGTAAAATTTCTTAAATCCCTATTATTTACACCGATAAGTCTTGCCCCTGCTTTTATTGCTCTATTAACTTCTTCTTCGTCATGCGTTTCAACAAGAGCACTGAGTCCAAGTTTATCTGCCGTCTGCATATATTTTTTAAGACTATCATCATCAAGTATCGCACATATGAGAAGCACCGCATCAGCTCCGATAACTTTTGCTTCATATATCATATACTCGTCAACGGTAAAATCCTTTCTTATTATAGGAATATCCACCGCAGTTCTTATCTCTTTTAAATATTCGTTGCTGCCCATAAACCAATACGGCTCGGTAAGCACTGATATGGCACTCGCACCGCCTTTTTCATATTCCTTTGCTATCTCGACATAAGGAAAATCTTTTGCTATAAGCCCTTTAGACGGTGAAGCCTTTTTTGCCTCGCATATAAATGAAAGACTTCCCTCTTTAATCGCATTCTCAAAAGGAAAACCGGTGTCAGCGTTAAGACTCTCGGCTTTTTGTTTCATTTCTTCAAGAGAAACTTTGTTTTTTTCCCCGGCTACACGCTCC
>JBNMLR010000220.1:0-4667 GCA_050874945.1 Butyribacter sp.
AAGCGGCAACGCTTTTATGTAGTGCCGTATCTTTATCAGAAAAATAATAATAGTCTTTGTAATTTTTTATATAATTATATAAGACACCCGATAGGATAGGAACTTTAAGTAAAATGGTATTATCTTCAAAAACAATCTGCATATCGTCTGTGTGCTTATATTCTTCGGAATTGCTCTCAGGAAAAGTAATACTTGTTTCAAGTCTTTTAGGAAAGACAAGTTCCGGAAAAGAGCAGTGTATATTAAGCATACCGTCATCATCAATAGTAATTTCCGTAATATCAAACTGCTTTGAATATCCGCTGAAAATAGTCTCATCGTCAGAAAACGGTGAGAGTGACGAAACATCATTGTATGATATGATGCTTGCAACATTTAACATATTTTCAATATCTTCATAATTGTGGAGAAGAAGTATTTTTTCAAGTTCCTCAGCTTTTTCGGGGGCAAGTATTTTTTTCTGCATATAATCTGCATAGACAGGAATAAGCTTTCCGCCGTCAAACTTATCATCCCTTATGATGCCAAGCCATCTTTCAAGAGCCGTCTGGTTTGCCTTAGTAAGACCGAGCATTTTTTTGACGGGGCGGATGCCCGCAAGAATATCAATCGAAAAAGAACCCTCTTTATCATTTAAGATATTGTCACAGTGCTCGGAAAGAGAAATATTGTGCTTAGAACACTTATTTAAAACATAAGGAATATCAAAAGTCTTGCCGTTAAAATGATACAGGAAATCATAATCTTCCAAAATATCAAGAAAAGAATTAATCATATCTGCTTCACTCTTGTAATTATCAGCAAAAAACTGTTTCAAATGCCAGTTGCCGTCACTGTTATCAAAAAACATAACCCCAATCATATAGAGTGAAGAAGCCTTAGGAGACAAACCGGTAGTCTCAATATCAAAAAAAAGGATATTATCTGTCGGATGCTTAAAAAAATACTTAAACTTAGGAGACTTGCATATATAATCAAAAACTTTCATAAAAACCTCTCTTCAAAAAGTAAAAATAATAACTTCTTATAATAATAACACATAAACGGGCAGATAAAAAAATAAAATTTATCAAAAGACAAAATAAATAATTTTGTTATATAAAAATAAGTATGCTAAATAATAACAGTAAAATATTAGAGCTAAATAAAAATAACAAAACAAAATATTGCCCCAAAAAATAAAGTTAAATAAAAATAGAAAACAAAATATCATTAAAAAAATAACGACATAGCTGGTAATGAAGTAAAAAAAGAAAAAATACATAAAAATATATCCGTAGCCGGTAAACAGCATGAATTGATATAGGATTTTCAGCGAGTGGCGTTAGAACTGTGTCGGTACTTAGCAGATGTATTTTATCTGCTTATGTACCGCTACTCAGTTCTCCGAGGCGAGAGCCGTCCACGAGTCGGAAATCCTATATCAATTCATGCGTCCGTCCATGCTATAAAGGTACAGAACATTTATTTGCCAAACCCCTCCCATTTGTGTTAGAATATCTAGTAAAGCGTTTTAGGAGGTAGTCTAATTGGAAAAGTTTTTTAATTCAGATTCTGCCTATGAAAAATGGGTAAGGAAAAATAAGAAAAAGAAAAATTCACAGCATAATGAAAGTGAGAAAAAGAGATATTTAAAAGGGCTTAAGGGTCGGGTACAGAATAATCTCAGTGGATTTTTACGAGTGCTTGTCACTGCATTGATAGTTTTTTTGCAGGTATTACTTATTATTTTCCTGCCATTTTTACTCAGACAGTTTACGGTGTTTTTCTATTTTATGGTAGAGCTTATTTCTGTTATAGCTATCGTTACATTGGTAAATCGTAACCAGAGTCCGTCATACAGGCTTGCGTGGATATCCATTGTACTTCTTTTGCCGATAAGCGGTTTTTTGATGTATTATCTTTGGGGAAGGTCGGGTAAAAAAAGAAAATATCTTGACCGCCATATATTGAGACAGATTTCATATGGAAATCAGTTCTTGCTGGAAGACAAAAAGGCTACGGCTGAATATATTGCTAAAAATCCCGTTGCGGGGCGTATGGTGAAATATATGTCTGCCGAAAAATATATGTTTACCGGTGGAAATGAAGTTTCGTATTATCCTATGGGTGAGGATGTGTTTGAGGATATTTTTGCGGACCTTGAAAAAGCAGAAAAGTTTATACTTATTGATTTCTTTATTGTTGCCGAGGGAGCAATCTGGGATAAACTGCATGAGATACTACTTAGAAAGATAGATGAGGGTGTCGAAGTCAAGTTTATGTATGATGATTTCGGTGCGGCGATAAGAACGGGCAAGTATTTTAAGCGTGTTTTAGAGGATGAGGGATTTGAGGTAAGGGTATTTAACCCTATTCACAAATATACCGGTGAGCTTTACATGAATTTCCGCTCTCATCAGAAGATACTTATAATAGACGGCGAGGTGGGATACACAGGCGGATTTAATCTTGCGGATGAATATGCAAATCTTATCGAACGCTTCGGAGTGTGGAAAGATACGGGTGTCAGGATATGCGGCGAGGGCGTATGGGGACTTACTGTTGTATTTTTGCAAATGTGGGAAGTCTGCGGCAGAGACGAAAAACATATAGATTATCTTAAGTACAAAGCGACATATCCGAGAGTTGGAAACACATATTGTCAGGTTATATCAGACGGACCGGCAAATAATCCGAGAAATCCGATAGAGAGTATTTACAATCAGATGATAATGTACTCAAACAAATATCTTTATATAACGACACCATATCTTATAATAGAAGATTATATGAAGCAGTCTCTTATAGAGGCGGTAAAAAGAGGTGTCGATGTAAGGATAATCACACCGAATATACCTGACAAAAAGCAGGTGAAAATGCTTACGAATTATAATTATGGTGTTTTGCTGAGAGCAGGTGTAAGGATTTATGAATATACACCTGGATTTATTCATGCAAAACAGATACTTACTGAGGATGCTGTTATCGTAGGAACGATAAATATGGATTACAGAAGTTTTTATCTGCATTATGAAAATGGTGTGTGGATGTCAGGAAAACAGATACAAAATGAAGTGAAGAAAGATTTTGAAAAGACATTTGAGGAGAGTAAGGAAATAACTTACCAGGACTGGCTTAACAGACCGAGAACATGGAAGATGGTTCAGCCGATATTAAATGTATTTTCAACATTGCTGTAAGGTCACATTACAAGTCATAAAGGGGGAGAATATGATATATACAAATGTATGTAAGCATTGTCATAAGGTTTTTAAATCGAAGATAAGGACTTTGTGCTGCAAGGATTGTCGAAGCGTTGATGATTCACAGCTTGATGATATTGTTGCGTATCTGAAACTGTATCCAAACAGCAATGCACTTCAAATATCGGAGGAGCTTGGAATACATCCTTATGAGATAATAAAATTTATGGATGAGGGCTGGTTAAATACCGTAAACGGTAAATTCAGCCGTCTGGAGGATTAACGATGATTAGTTTTGTAAAGGGAAAACTGGTTTATATATATGAAAATACCATTATAGTAGAAAATAACGGGATAGGCTATGAGATATTTGTTCCTATGTCTGTTATCGGAAATATGCCGCAGATCGGCAGTGAAGTAATGATATATACATATATGAATGTGAGGGAGGATGCACTTCAGTTGTTTGGATTTCTTGACAGGGATACGCTTGAGATATTCAAGCTGCTTATCACGGTCAGTGGCATAGGACCTAAAGGTGCGATAGGTGTGCTTGGAACATTGTCGGCGGATGATATAAGATATGCGGTTATGGCTGAGGATGCAAAAACGATAGCAAAAGCACCCGGAATAGGTGCAAAAACAGCGAGCAAGGTCGTTATCGAGCTTAAGGATAAACTTAAGATGCGTGAAGTAGTCCCTGACATTAAATCAGAAATCGACGGACAGCAGAGCATATTTGAGGATAATTCAAAGCAGGCTGTTTCAGATGCTATTGAGGCACTGGTGACACTCGGATATTCTGCGACGGAAGCCACAAAAGCAGTCAGAAAAGCAGATACAGGTGAAGATGCAACGGTTGAGGAACTGCTTAAACAGAGCCTTAAATATCTGTATTCATAGTATAGTAATAAAAATCAGATAAAATAGAAATCTGCATGGAGAAAAAAGATGGCAAAAAGGAGTATAACAACAGAATTTACGGAGGAAGATGCGGGCATAGAAACTACCTTAAGACCCAAGTTTTTAAAAGATTACATAGGGCAGGAAAAGGTAAAAGGCAATCTTAAGATATATATAGAAGCCGCAAAACAGAGAGGTGAGGCTCTCGACCATGTGCTTTTGTACGGACCTCCGGGACTTGGAAAGACAACGCTTGCAGGAATTATTGCAAATGAGATGGGCGTTAATTTTAAAGTAACATCAGGTCCCGTTATAGAAAAGACAGGTGACCTTGTTGCGATATTGAACGGACTTGCGGAGGGTGACCTGCTGTTTATAGATGAAATTCACCGTCTGAACAGGCAGGCAGAGGAAGTGCTTTATTCGGCAATGGAAGATTATGCGGTTGATATAGTTATAGGAAAAGGACCTACGGCAAGGTCGATAAGAATGGATCTTCCAAAATTTACGCTTGTCGGAGCAACAACGAGAGCCGGAATGTTATCCGCACCGCTGCGTGACAGATTTGGTGTTGTAAAC
>JBNMLR010000221.1:0-4652 GCA_050874945.1 Butyribacter sp.
GATATATGGGGAGAATATGAGTCATGTCCGGGAAATCCGGTTTTTAGCAACAGGTCTACCTCACTTCCGATAAAAGGAACGGGGCATATGGATATAGTGTGTGACAAATACGGTGACTGGTGGGGAGTCTGTCTTGCAAACCGCCCTATAACATATCCGTTTAAACACAATCTCGGCAGAGAGACATTTCTTGTACCTATGGAGTGGGATGATAAGGGCTGGCCTGTTATAGGAAGAAACGGTCTGCTCGATGAGAGAATAACATCTGACAGAAAACTGCTTGAGGGAGTGATACAGAAATCCCAGACTGATGAGGGAAAACATTTTCATGATGAATTTGACGGTGATGCATTGAAAAAAGACTGGAATTTTATCTATAACACAACATTTAAATATGCGGCATTGGATGAGACAAAAGGTCTTTTGTTATACGGTACAAAAGAGCCGGTAATCTCAAGTGATGAGATTGCATGGGTTGGTTACAGACAAAAGCATCACGAGTTCAGGGCAGAAACGCATATTGATTTTGCAAATATGGAGGATGGCAGCGAAGCAGGACTTACCATATATATGAACAACAAACATCACTATGAGCTTTTTGCGGCTATTCTTGACGGAGAAAAATGGCTTATGTTCAGAAGAAGGATAGGTTCACTTATAAGGGAGGACAGAATATCAAGACTCGCCGATGACAGCGTTGATATGAGACTTGAAGCGTTAAAGGGTGAAAATGGAGAAAATCTTTACTGCTTTAGCTATAAGGAGAATGGAGAGTGGCTTGAGGCCGGAGAGGGTGAAGCTGATTACCTGACAACAGAAGTCGGAGGAAGATTTACGGGAAATTATATTGCACTTTATGCAAGCGGTGATGGAAAAAAATGTAAGAATGCGGTGCGGTTTGATGTATTTGATTATATAGGTGTGTAGATTATCTGCCACTGATAACTTTAAACAGACCGTTGATTTTGCAATGTAAGTATAAATAGTGACAATGCCTAGAAGAGATGCTGCTTAGCAGATAAATGTCAAATGTTGTAGAATTATTACAAAAATCGACTGCATTTTTGAAAATGGAATATGCAATATGTCAAAAAAGAGAAAATATGCAATAAAAGTCTTTTCAAATCAAAGTTAGTGTGATATACTTCAAATCAGTTGATAAAGAAGTACAGAACAAGGGCGTTCTCAATTAAAATAATTGAGTGCGCCTTTTTTGCTAGAATGAATGACATAAGCTGTACCGCAACTTATATGGTGTCCGGGTGACAGCATAGGAATGACATAATTATTCCGGACACTTTATATAATGATGCAAGGGTCAAAATGATTTTTGTTCCATACATCATATAAAAATAGTTTTAAGGAAAAACCTTTTGACTGTTATATGAATATTAAAATATTAATATGAAAGGAAGGTAACGAAATGGAAAATAATGTTATCGAACAGGTTTTTGGGAAAGACGTATTTAATGATGAAGTAATGCAGGCTAAACTTCCAAAAGATGTATATAAATCTTGGAAGAAAACGCTTGAGAGCGGAGCTGATCTTGATATTGAGATTGCAAATGTCGTTGCTCATGCAATGAAAGAGTGGGCACTTGAGCATGGTGCTACACACTATACACATTGGTTCCAGCCTATGACAGGTGTTACTGCTGAGAAGCATGACTCATTCCTCAGTCCTGCATCAGAGAGCAAACCTGTTCTTGAATTTTCAGGAAAAGAGCTTATCAAAGGTGAACCGGATGCTTCTTCATTCCCATCAGGTGGTCTTCGTGCAACATTTGAGGCAAGAGGATATACAGCCTGGGACTGTACATCACCAGCATTTCTTCAGGAGGATGCAGCAGGTGTAACACTTTGTATTCCAACAGCATTCTGTTCATACACAGGTGAGGCACTTGATAAAAAGACACCGCTTCTTCGTTCAATGGAAGCTATCAGCAAACAGGCAGTCCGTATCGTAAAGATGTTTGGTATGGATGATGTTAAAAAGGTTTCATGCTCGGTAGGACCTGAGCAGGAGTATTTCCTTGTTGACAGAGACAAATATTTACAGCGTAAAGATCTTATCTTTACAGGACGTACATTATTTGGCGCACCTGCTCCTAAGGGACAGGAACTTGATGACCATTACTTTGGTGCAATCAAGGAGCGTATTGCTTCATTTATGAAAGACCTTAACATAGAACTTTGGAAACTCGGAATCCTTTCTAAGACACAGCATAATGAAGTTGCTCCGGCTCAGCATGAGATGGCACCTATCTTCACAACTGCAAATATCTCAACAGACCACAACCAGCTTGTAATGGAGATTATGAAAAAAGTTGCAAAGAGACATAACCTTGAGTGTCTGCTCCATGAGAAACCATTCGCAGGAGTAAACGGTTCAGGTAAACATAACAACTGGTCTATCGTTACAGATACTGGAGTAAATCTTCTTGATCCCGGTAAGAAACCGCATGAGAACAAGATATTCCTTCTCTTCCTTGCAGCTATCATTAAGGCAGTAGATGAGAATGCAGAACTTCTCAGACTTTCATCTTCAAATCCTGGAAATGACCACAGACTCGGTGCAAACGAGGCACCTCCGGCAATCATTTCTATCTTCCTCGGCGAGCAGCTTGAAGATGTTGTCGAGCAGATCGTAAGAGGTGATGTTTCATCATCAATCCAGGGCAGCAAACTTGATACAGGTGTCCATGTACTTCCTGTACTTAAGAAAGATGCAACAGACAGAAACCGTACATCACCATTTGCATTTACAGGAAACAAATTCGAGTTCAGAATGTTAGGTTCATCAATGTCTATCGCAGGTGCAAACTTTGTACTTAACACTATTGTTGCTGATACATTACAGCAGTTTGCAGATGAACTTGAAAAGGCTGACGACTTCGACAAGGCAGTAAAAGAAGTTATCAAGAAAGCAGTTACAGAGCATCAGAGAGTCATCTTTAACGGTGACGGATATTCTGATGAATGGATTGCAGAAGCTGAAAGACGTGGACTTCCAAATGTTAAATCTATGGTAGAAGCTGTTCCTTATCTTGTGACAGACAAGACAGTAGATCTCTTTGAGAGACAGAATGTACTTTCAAAGGCTGAGCTTGAATCAAGAGCTGAGATTAATTATGAGAACTACTCAAAGACAATAAATATCGAGGCAAAGACAATGATAGATATGGCTGGAAAACAGTTTATACCGGCTGTTATCTCATATGTAACAAGCCTTGCAGATTCAGTGAATACAGTAACGGCAGCTTGTGCAGCAGCAGATGTGTCAGTACAGACTGAACTTCTTACAAAGTGTTCTTCACTTCTTGCTAAAGCACAGAAAGCTCTTGCAAATCTTGAAAAAGTTACTGCTGAGGCAGCAGAAAAAGAAGAGGGACAGGAGCAGGCATTATTCTTTAAGAATACTGTATTTGTTGCAATGGAAGAACTCCGTGCACCAATTGATGAGTTGGAGATGATAGTAGATCAGGAATTCTGGCCTGTACCATCATATGGTGATTTATTATTTGAGGTATAATAGTAACAACTAAATTTTGCTTTCATATTAATATTCCCAAAATATATATTAAAGACTTAAGCGACCATTCTTTACAGGATGGTCGCTTTTGTGTCATTATCCTAACAGCTTATCCTTTGATATATTTTTTCAGAAATGAAAGGCTATTCTACCATAAAAAGGTACTTAACAATACAATGAACAAGCTCATTGTATTGCCAATTATCTTTTTATGGCTGAATTGTTATCCGCCATAAAAAGATTTCTGTTATGAATACTTGAAGAAAAGCATAATATTGTGTTAAAATAAAATGAATTAAATGAAATAAGAAAATATCAAAATTAATAATGACTGTTCTGCGATACCGATGCGGCAGTCTTATCAAAATATCAGGAGGAATATCGTGTCTCAGAATGATAATGAAGAAAATGGAAGAATAACAATTAAAGAAGCATTCGGAAAATGGTTTGGTCTTTTTCTTGTGCTCATATCGGCGGCAGTCGTCTATCTGCTTATTATAAACCTCGATGATATTTTTTCGGGAATTATGTATATATTTGGTGTATTAAAGCCGGTTATTTACGGTGCGATCATAGCATATCTGTTAAATCCGCTTACAAAAATGTATTACCGTCTTATGTTAAAAGGTTATGAGAAGAAAGGAAAAAAGCCGTCAGCAAAAACGGTCAGCGTGATGGAAAGCCTTACGATCGTGTTTGCACTTCTCACAGGAGTTCTTATAATCGCAATACTCTGCTGGCTTGTCATTCCGCAGCTTATCACAACCGTTATCTCGCTTGTCGAGACAGTTCCGTCACAGGCAAATGATTATTACAATTATATGACAGAGAAGATACAGAGCAATAAATATATTGCTTCAAAGATGCAGGATACGGCTTTACAATTTACAAAGTATATGGATGACATAATGAACAATGACCTGTTTCCGTGGCTAAAAAGCGTACTCCTGCCAAACCTGAACATATATGCAAAACAGTTTGCAAACGGAGTTATGAGTTTTCTCAATGTATTATACAATCTTTTTATAGGAATGATAGTTGCAATTTATATATTAAAGGGCAAGAGGGTATTTGCAGCACAGGCTAAAAAGATGACTTACGGTGTGTTCAGAAAAAAGAC
>JBNMLR010000222.1:0-4635 GCA_050874945.1 Butyribacter sp.
CGATTACTGAAATACATGATGTAAATCCAAAACTAAATGCAGGCGAATTGTTTAAGAGGGGCATGAATGTTGGAAAAGACATGATGGGAACAATGGCAAATACACTGATACTTGCATTTGCAGGCGGTTCGCTAAGTGAACTTCTGCTCGATTATGCGTATAATCTCCCGTATCTGCAACTGATAAATTCTTATACGATAGGTATAGAACTTATGCGTGGGATAGCGGGAAGTACAGGCATTATACTTACGGTACCTCTTGTGTCACTGTTTGCGTCGTTGTTGGCGGTTAAATCTTTTTAACCGCCCTGTCATAAGTCAGGATACCGTTTAATTCGTTTTCAACATCGGAAAGCTGTGTGTATATGCTTGCACAAAGTCCTTTAGGGATAAGTGCAGAAACTTCTTTTTCTCTCTGCTGGTATCGTCTCTTTAATTCTCTGGAATTTTTACATACACCATAGCCGTAACACTTGTCTGCGGTATTATGGTGCTTTATTATCTGCGTATAGCCGCCGAACTCGGTAAGGGCATAAGCACGGTTATCTTTCTTAAATAGACGGAGAGGGAAAAAATAATTGTGTATGCTTTTTATGTCACCGCCGCCCCGGTCAAACCATCCGCTTGCCTGGTCTATAAGTCTAGTTCTGTCGGCTTTTCTTACAAGTTTTGTGATTTTGTTTGTCTCAAACTGTCCCCAGCCCTCATTGAATATTACCCATGTTGCGATTGACGGATGATTTGAGAGCGTATCAATCGTCTGCATAGTTTCTTTTATAAATTCTTTTCTGCCTTTTTTTGAAGTTCTTGCAAAAAGATGATTAAATTTATCGCTGCAGGAAATATCAAAAAGGTTCATAAAAGTGGCGAGATAAGTCACAAACCATGATTTGTATTTGCTGCCGCCATTAACCATATCCTGCCAGACAATCATTCCGAGACGGTCGCAGTGGTAGTACCAGCGGTCGCTTTCTATCTTGATGTGTTTTCTAAGCATATTGAAACCGAGAGATTTCATGGTCTTAATATCATATATAAGTGCGTTGTCGCATGGAGCAGTATATAGTCCGTCAGGCCAGTAACCCTGATCCAAAACACCTTTTTGAAAGATTGGTCTGTGGTTAAGACAAATGCGGGGAATATCATTTGCGTCTTTTTCTATGGTAAATGTACGGAGTGCGAAATAGCTTTGCACATAATCTTTTCCAATACTGACTGAAAAAGTGTAAAGGTATGGGGTGTCGGGAGTCCACGCATTAAGATCGAGTTCGTCAAGTGGGATTTCAATAAAAGTGTCACTTATGCCGTAATATGTAAACGGGGCGTAAGGACTGTCTTTATATAATTCGTCATGACTGAGAGATATGTCTATATAAATATCAGGATTGTTGATACAGACCTTTATTTCATTAGTTTTTGTTAATCTGTTGGAACTACTCAAAACTTTAAGACGCAGTACCTTTTTGTCAAGGTCAGGTTTAGCTATGATTTTTTTGATATATGTTTCAGGTACATATTCGAGCCATACAGTCTGCCATATACCGCTCTGTGCAGTATAAAACATTCCCTCTGGGTTAAGTGACTGTTTACCTCTTGCGTGATATGAAGTGTCAGAGAAATCTCTCACACGCACGGTCAGTCTGAATGAAGTTTTTGTGGCTGTACTTTTTAAAATATCGGTTATATCAGCGTCAAATGGAAGATAGCCGCCTGAGTGTGAACAGACTTTTATTCCGTTTACATATACGCTGCATATCTGGTCGACAGCTCCAAAATGAATTATAAACCGTGAATTGTCTGCTAATCTGTTTATATCAAATACAACCGTTCGCTCATACCAGAGATATTCGTTTGGTTTAAGCTGTCTGTTGACGCCGGAAAGAGGTGCTTCGGGTGAAAAAGGAACGAGAATATCACCATCAAAACGCACAGGTCTTTTATTAGAAGCCGTGAAAGCATACTTCCATATACCGTTTAAATTTACATAGCTGTCAGCGTCACGCTGCAAAAGCGGTCTTGGGTATTCTGTTAAAACATTGTTCTTATCAATATTTCGTCCCCATGTTGTATAGAGGTTTTTTTGAAAGCTGCTGTTCTTTTTCATATTATCTCCTTATCTGCACATGTTTTATGTGCATATCAAGTTTGCGTCTGCATAAAATCAACTTATTTTGCTCAGAAACAAATTGTCATTCCCTGCTTTGTAGCAGCTTCTTAATTGTACGAGCCTGTGATAAAATACTGTCGATGCAGTATTTATATATTTATCACACTATCATCATTTTGAAATTGTTTTATGTTACATTATGAAATATCCGCTTTTGTGACAAGTTCCTCAGGCAGATATTTAAGTATCATTGCTTCGAGTTTTGCCGCCTGTACCGGCTTACTCAGATAGTCACTAAATCCGATGCCGAGATATTCTTCTTTTGCTCCCATTATTGCATTGGCGGTGAGCATGATAACGGTAGTGTCCTTGTTAGGATTTTCTTCAAGTTCTTTCATATGTTTATAAGTTTCGATACCGTCCATATCAGGCATCATATGGTCTAAGAAAATAATATCATATTTTTTTGATTTAATCATTTCAAGTGCCTCAGAACCTGACATTGCAGAGTCGACCGATATTTTAGTTCGTTTAAGAAGTGCTTTAAATACATTGATATTCATTTTCACATCGTCAACGACAAGAACTTTAGCGTCAGGTGCGGTAAATGAAGCCTTTTTCTTCTTTTTATCAGGAGTTGTATTATATTTTTCGGAAATATCACCTATCTTTAAATCGGAAACAACTTTCTGAGGAATACTTACTTCAAAAACAGAACCCTCACCGTATTTGCTTGTGACATTTATCTTGCCGTCCATAAGTTCAGTGAGCTGCTTCGTGATTGCAAGACCAAGTCCCGTACCCTCGATATGTTTATTTTTATTCTCATCAAATCGTGAAAATGAATCAAAAAGGTGTGAGATATTTTCCTGTTTAATGCCTATGCCGGTATCGGTTATGGTGAAAGTTATTATTATATTTTTTTCAGTGTCAGCATTTGGTTGTTCTGTCATACCGACCTTTAATGTGACAGAGCCTTTTTCGGTATATTTTATTGCATTATTTAATATGTTTACGATTATCTGCCGTATGCGTACCTCGTCACCATACAGTTTGGCTGGGAGATTTTTATCACTCTCGACATTAAGTGCAAGTCCTTTTTCTTTCGCCTTGCCGAGAAGCATATGATAAACATCATTTATAAGAGAGGAAAGTGCATAGTCACCCTGCACAAGTTCAAGTTTACCTGTTTCTATTTTTGAAAAATCAAGAATATCGTTTATAAGTGATAAAAGTGTCTGGCTTGCCGACTGGATATTTCCGGCATATTCGAGAATATCTTTATCGTCACTTTCACGAAGTATCATCGTGTCCATACCGAGAATAGCATTGATAGGAGTTCGTATCTCATGCGACATATTGGCAAGAAAAACACTTTTTGCTTTGGCGGCGGCTATTGCTTCAGCCTTAGCTTTTTCGGCCTCCTCATTTGCGATAGTAAGTTCCTGATTTTTCTCCTCGATTACCTGAACTTCCATCTGCATATGGCGGGCATTTTCGGCAATACTTGCACTGTAACCACGGATGACTTTTAATATATGAACAAATACCATGAGGAGAGAGAAGATAGTCATTCCGAAACGGCTGTATTTTCCGAAATCACCGATATGGATAGTGTATGTACGGATAAGGTCTGCGGCACTTCCACCTATAAAAGCTAAAATTCCCAAAAATTCTATCACGAATAATTTATCTTTACCTTTTCGTATCGTGCAGATAAGTGAAAAAAGTATTGCCATACCTGATATAAAAATAAGAATATGCGATACAAAAGCCATATTCATAAAATCAAATACTCCAAGAATCTGTAATGTAAGCTGGCACGCTACATTTGTCAGGGTAAGGAAAAGTAATACATAGAAGATTTTCTGGAACTTTTCCTCAAGATTGTTAATGTAGTACATCTGCATAAAGACCGGCCAGAGCATAAGTACGAGGAATACAAGGTTTGAGTAAAGAGTCTGGTTTCCATAAAAAACATTCAGTGATTTTGTTTCTATTGAGAAATAAATCGTACCGAAAATGCACATAAAACCGAGGTAGCTTATGCCGTCCCTTGTCTGTCTTGAAAAAGTCTGAATAAAAGCGAGCATAAAAAGTGTAATGCCGCAGGCAAGTATGATGATGCACATTGCAAAATTGCCGAGGTTTGATTTCAGCAGATTTAATATAGAGGTATCTCGTTTTGAGATAGTAATGTCTGTAATGTTAGAGGCATAATTGTCATAAGGAGAAGTCATTTCAATCTCAATCTTTCCCTCTGTCAGATGTTCCGGAATGTCGATAAAATTTGTGACACTGCCCGGAGTCTTACCGAAAGGTCTTGAGTCGTTTACACCAAATTCATAAATTTGTTTACCGTCTATCGTAACACGGAACTGTTTATCAGCGGACAAAAAGGACATAGTCATGCCACTGTACTTTTTAGGAATAGTATTGCTGAGTATTATCTTTTCGCCGGCTTTTGACTTTTCACTGTATGGAAGTGATTTAATTTTTTTGGAAGAACCGTCCTGTCTGGTGATAGTC
>JBNMLR010000223.1:0-4614 GCA_050874945.1 Butyribacter sp.
TTATTAACTATTATATGGTGCCGATGTTGTTATTTTCTGTATATTTTGTTTTTGTGATATTATTATTTAACAGGGATATGCCCGCAACAGAATTGTGCAGCAGGTTTTTGCCAATGCTTGGAATTGCGATTGCCGGGGCAGCAGCATTATATTCTCAGGAATTTCGGTTTGAGGATATATTAGTTTCAAAAGGGTTGAAACAGGATATATTTATAAAAAATCTGTTGGGAATAATTTTATCATTTTCATTGAGTGTTGTTTTTGCGTATATTGTCCTATCGGAAATTTCGCTGGTATTATTTATGACGATTGCAGCTACGGTAATTTTAAATATAATCTGTCTTATCATATCAAACAGTAAGACAGGAGCAGTCGGCGGCATTGCGGTATCTGTCGGATGTTATATTATGTATAATATGTTTTTGTGATTAGTTTTTTTGTTTCCTGCAACATTTCTTTCTAACTTCTGTCTTTATATGTAAGAAGAGATTGCTTTCATTTACATCAATGGTGCAAGTGACAGTGATTACAGGCAATTTCTACGAGATTTAAAGAATTGTTTAAGAAGGTGGTAGGTGGTTTTTATGAGATTTAATTGTTTTAGGAGGCGGTTTTTATGAAGTTAGGAAAGTTATTTTTTGTGCTGGCGGCTGGTGTTTTTTGTGCCGGGATTGGTGTGGCGGCAGATAGTCACGGAGCTTCGGCGGCTGTTAAAGTTTCAGTCAGTAAAAATGAAATAAGGTCTTACAATGGAAGTGGTGTTTTAAATATAGGCAAGAATATTAAGAGTATAGTTGTTGACCCAACAAATTCAGGAAAACATAGTATTTCAGGCATTAAGGTTGAGAGTGGAAATAAATATTTTTACGCAAAAGATGGTGTACTTTTCAGCAAGGATAAGACTAAGCTGCTTTTATATCCGAATATGCGTAAAAATACAACTTATACTGTTCCGTCGGGTGTTAAAGTGATAGGTGAATATGCTTTTGCAGGTGCAAATATTAAAAATGTCACGATTTCTTCTAAGGTAAGTGAAATTGGAAAGAACGCATTTCAAAATTGCAAGAGTCTTGAAAAAGTTCAGGGAGAATTTAATACAAGTGAATTAACTGAAAATTTGTTTTATGACTGTACGAAATTAAATTATTTTGTCATACCTGACAGTGTTAAAAAAATAAAATGGGATGTTTTTTACGGTTGTAAAAATCTTACGGTTAAGATAGGAAAAAATGTTGAAAGTATAGGTCTTGACAGTGATGATTATGCTGCATCATATGAGGTTGACCCTGAAAATAAAGTATATAAACTTGATGATGGTGTATGGTATTCAAAGGATGGTACAAAACTTTTATGTTATCCGAAGAACAAAGCCGGTGAATATGTTCTTCCGGACACGGTAACTGATATAGAACTGACGGCTGGTTTTGAGGGAAATAAAAAACTTACGGCACTTATTTTAAATGATAAAGTAACGGAATTTGATATAAGAAAACTTGAGGGATGTTTGGCTCTTGAAAAACTTGTTTTAGGTGCTTCTGTTAAAGAGGTAAAGATGAATTTCACAAAAGAATATTCTCTAGGACTTGACAGTTTAAAGGAGATAAGCGTGTCTGAAAAAAATGACTGCTATGCTTCATACGGTGGTGCTTTGTATTCAAAGGATTTTACAAAGCTATATTTTATACCTGATGCTATGGATAAACTTGAACTGAATGAAAATGTAGAGGAGATAGACGAGAGGATAGGTCTTGATAAAAATAATTATAATGAGATTAGCCTGTCTGATACAAATAAAAATTTTGTTGTAAAGGATAATGTCCTTTATGATAAAGGCATGACAAGGATAGTTATTTTTCCTAGTGTTATAACTTCATATAAACTTCCTGTTACCGTGAATGATGTATCAACGATAACAAGCAGTATGTATATAGATGATGGTGATAACGGGTATGACAGATTTAGCCGTAGTGCCTGCAATCTTGAAAGTATTGAAGCGGATGAAAACAGCAGTTGTTTTAAATCTGAGAATGGTATTTTATATAATAATGACATGACAGAGCTTGTATTATATCCGCAGGCTAAAAAAGGCAAATATACAATGCCAAAAGGTATAAAAACAGCAGATATGGGTGTATTTTCAAATGCAACAGGACTTACAGAACTTACATTGTCTTATGAGAAAAGTCTTTCGTTTGACGGTTGTAAAGCATTGAAAAAGGTTATTTATAGTGAGGGTGTTACTAGTTTATCATTGTTTAGAACAAACAGTACGGCGATAAATAATATATATCTTCCGGGAACTTTGAGATATATTTCACTGTGCGGTTCAGGCAGTGGAGCAACAGTACACGGATATGATAAAACGCTTTATTACAGTTCTGACGATGAATATTTCAAGACAAAGTTAGATGATTATGTTAAAAAATACGGTTACAAATATAAAAGTCTTGGAAAAGCACCCGGAAAGGTTACAGGTTTGACGGCAAAAAAGACAGGCAGCAATGTAAAAGTGAGCTGGAATAAACTTGCGGGAGCAGACGGCTACAAAGTATATTGTTTTGTGAAGAAAGATGGGGTGAACACGGAGATTACATTAAAGAGCATCACAGGTTATAAAAACAGTTCATGCAGCTTTAATAAAAGTAAACTTCAGGGGGCAGTGCAGATATATGTTACTGCATATAGAAAAGTAAACGGTGTCAAAGCTTATAGTCTGCCTGTTTCGGTGAAGTGCAAATAAAAATTATATTGCATCGATTGACAGTCACTTTGACATACAAAACCGCATCTGTTAAGATAATAGCAGATGCGGTTTTGCATTTTCCTGTGAATTTGTGAGAATGAAAGGTGATATAGATATGAGTAAAATTTTAATAATTGAGGATGATGCTGCTATTGCAGAGCTTGAAAAAGATTATCTTGAACTTAGTGATTTTGAGGTTGCCATTGAGTCTGACGGAAGTTCGGGTGCTGCCCATGCCGTTGATGAGGATTTTGACCTTATCCTTTTAGACCTTATGCTTCCGGGGATGGATGGTTTTGAGATATGCAAGTATATCAGGGAGAAAAAGGACACGCCTATCCTTATGGTTTCGGCAAAGAAAGACGATATTGACAAGATAAGAGGACTTGGTCTTGGTGCGGATGATTATATCACTAAGCCGTTCAGTCCGAGTGAGCTTATAGCAAGAGTAAAGGCTCACCTTGCGAGATATAAAAGACTTACAGCTTCGGGAACGCCGGAGAATGATGTTATCGAGATAAGAGGTCTTAAGATTGATAAGACTGCGAGAAGAGTTTATATCAACGGTGTTGAGAAGAATTTCACGACAAAAGAGTTTGACCTTCTCACATTTCTTGCATCAAATCCAAACCATGTATATTCAAAAGAGGAATTGTTTAAGGAAATTTGGGAGATGGAGTCAGTCGGTGATATAGCTACCGTGACGGTGCATATCAAGAAGATAAGGGAAAAGATTGAGGAAAGTACGGCGAAGCCACAGTATATTGAGACTATCTGGGGTGTCGGTTACAGATTTAAGGTGTGATTATGATATATCAAAAATTATAGGTGCAGGCAGAACTCATTCTTTGAAAATAGTGTTATGAGCAGGCAATAGTGAGAATATGTGCCTGACTTTTTGGGGAGGTAATTATGGTAAAGAAAAAACAGGATTTGAAACCGGATATAGTTGTAAAAAATTATTGGCGGAATAATGAGCAGTTTGCAGATTTTTTTAATGCGGTATTGTTTGAAGGAGAGCAGATAATAAAGGCAGATGAGCTGGAAGATATTGACACGGAGGAGTCATCAATCCTTGAACATAAAGAATATGCAGAGAGCATAGGGGCAGCCAGAGATAATGTAAAAATAAGAAAAAAATCTACAATGTATAATGTAGAACTGGTCATACTGGGAATGGAAGGACAGGAAAGAATACATTATGCGATGCCTATGAGAGTGATGGGTTATGATTATGGAACATACAAGAAACAGTATGATGATAATGCGGCGAAATACAAAAGTGCAAATGGAATGTCAAGCGATGAATATATGTCTAAAATGAAAAAGACAGACAAGTTTATTCCGGTTATCACCATAGTTGTTTATTATGGAGAACATCCGTGGGATGGTGCTGTATCATTATGTGATATGTTGGATATACCTAAAAAGATGCAGCCGTTTGTCAATGATTATAAAATGCACCTTATAGAAGCGAGAAAGAATAACCTGAAACTGCATAATATTAACAATAGGGATTTGTTTAATCTGCTTGAAATATTATTAAACAGAAAAGAAAAGCTGAAAGAAACAAGGGAAAAGGCAATACAATATGCAAGAGAGCACGATGTAGAAAAGTCAGTTATAATGACAGTGGCAGGAGCGGCTAGTTGTAAGATAGATTATGATTTGGTAACAAAGAAGGGGAGTGTTGATATGTGTACGGTATTTGAGGAAACAAGGGCAGAAGGAAGATTGGAAGGAGAGGCAAAGGGAATTGTTGAAATCGGCTGTGAATTTGGACTTTCAGAGGAAGATATTCTTGCAAAACTTCAGAAAAAACTGAACATATCATTGCAGAAAGCACAGGAATATTTTGCTATGTTTAGCAA
>JBNMLR010000224.1:0-4600 GCA_050874945.1 Butyribacter sp.
TATCACTTGATACAAACATATTTGCATTGTTTCCGGCTGCATCGACGAAAGGACCGTCAGGATTCTTTGAGCGGAAAAGTCGCATATTGTATCCCTCGTCGGCTCTAAGACCATCATATGACTCATATAAGTAGTAGTAATCTGTTTTTTCATCGTAGAGCATGAAAGGTCCCTCACCTGATTTTCCACTGCCGCCTGCAATTCTTGTACCAAAATACTGGTCTACCTGGAGTCCGTCATCTCTCGTGTATGTTTTGCCAGGATATTTTGCCTTACCGGTGGCAGGGTCAATCTCAAGTGTAAATATACCGCCTGACCATGAACCGTAAGTCATCCACATCTTTCCTGATTTGTCATAGTAAATTTCAGGGTCGATTGCATTAGGAGCGTATGAATTGTTATAAGAGTCTCCTGATGACCATGTAGTGTCATATTTTTCAATCTGACCGCTCTTTATAAGCTCAGGAATATTTGTGTTTGTGTAGCTTATATCTTTGGCACCCTCAAAAGAAGGCTTGTTTTTTGTGAAACCTGAGTAGATAAGAGTATCAACACAGGTGAAAGGACCTTCAATGCTCTGTGAGACACCGAAAGCTATAACAGAACGGATATAAGAGGATGTTGTACAGAAGTAGATCATATAAGCACCCTTTGTTCCGTCAGTATTTACATAATCAGGATTCCAGAAAACATCAGGTGCCCATACATTATAAAATGAAGCGTCTTCATCATGGTCGCCTGCCCACTGAAAAGGTTTTTTGAGATTTTCAGGCATATTTCCGAAAACAAAGTTGTTTGTGGCTGTTGTCGAATCGCCTGCATTAAGATCGCTTGAAAGTTTTGTCCAGTTTACAAGGTCGGTTGACTTTGCAACAGCAGTGTGTGAGCCATATACATAATATGTACCGTCACTTGATTTTGTGATAGATGGGTCATGCACGGAAACTCTCGTAGGAGAAGTCGTTACATGAGTTACGCTTGCAGCTTTTGCAACAGACTCATTATTAAATAAGGAAAGACTTGGTAATGAAGTCGTTGCAGTTGACAAAGCAAGTGCTGTCGAAAGTACGATGGCACCAGCCCGCTTAAAGTTTTTCTTCATAGTGTTACCTCCGAATATTTGTTTTTTGTTTATAGTTATTTCACATAAAAGAATAACATATTATGTACCAATTTACAACAAAAATACTATTTTATTTTGAAAAAAACTAAAATAAATGTGTCAAAAATATGTAAAGTGCATAAAAAACCTAAAAAAATCTATCTTTTATATTGCAAGTTTTGCATAAATTGTATATAATATTAAACAAATTATAAAATAATTTTTGTTTTACTAAAAATTATAAAATAACAAATTTCTTGGGAGGAGAAAACAGTATGAGAAAGACAAAATTATTTGCAAGCATACTTGCACTCAGCCTTGTTGCCACATCTGTTCCTGCAATCAATAGTTTTTCAGGTTCAGACAAAGCAGAGGCATCTGAGACGGAAGTGTCTGTAACATCAGGTAGCAGTATAGTTAAAGAACCGCTCGGAGAGGGTGAAGTTGAAGTGGCAAAGAGCCGGTACACAAATCCTATCGGCGGATACGACAACAATGGCAAACTTACATATGGCGGTGACCCGGCAACTATGGTAGATGGAGATACGGTCTATCTTTATACGGGACATGATGTTGCTACGGGAGATTCATATGTAATTGACGGTTGGATTTGCTACTCTACAAAGGATTTGCTTAACTGGAAATATGAGGGCGAGATAATGAGTTCCAAAGATATTTCATGGGCAAATGTTGCTGACTCAGCATGGGCAGCTCAGACTGTTAAGCACAATGGGAAATATTATTTCTACTATTGTACATGGGACAAGACAGCAAAGGCAAGCAGCAAGATTAAAGCAGGTGAGCAGTCAATCGGTGTTGCCGTATCAGACAGCCCTACTGGTCCGTTTAAAGATTTAGGAAAGCCTATTGTAAGCGGCGAAGTTACTGATTTCGGAACTGAGTCAAGCGAGTGGAATGATATAGACCCTACGGTATGGATTGAGAAAGATGACAAGGGCGAGGAGCACCGTTATCTTGCATGGGGAAATGGAAACTATTATATCTGTGAGTTAAATGATGATATGATTTCGGTAAAAGACCAGAATGGTGATGGAAAGATTACAGGCGGCACATCAACAAAGACTGCTGATGTTATTCAGAAAACATCAGTTACTTCATATACTGAGGCACCATGGCTTTACAGAAGACAGGATGCAAATGGCAATTATTACGGACAGTATTATCTCTTCTATGCTTCAGGATGGAGAGAGGGAATGTCATATGCAACTACCGATGATTTATTAAATGGCGAGTGGTCAGAGGGCAAAGAAATCGCAAGACCGAATGTCACATCAAACACAAATCATATGGCAGTTATCGACTTTAAAGGAAAGACATACTTTATCTATCATAATGGTGCACTTGCAGGTGGAAACGGATACCGCAGAGTTGCAAACATCACGGAGCTTAAGTTTAATGAGGATGGAAGTATTGATGAAGTACCTGAGACAACAGCGGGTATAGCGGGAACTACTACAAAGATTTATACAAAGGCAGGTGCCGGTGTCCTTGCACATAAGAACTTCCTTAATTCATTTGATGACGCAGATTATCCTTATAAGAATATTTATGTTGGTGCGATGGGATACTCTGACGTGAAAGATGCACAGTGGGTACTCACAGACGGTAAGTCTGATAAGACAAAACCTGCATATGTGTCAATCCAGTCTGAAAATAAATCAGGACTCTATCTTACTGTAAATGATAATGGCAAGGTTACACTTGACCAGGATACGACCGGTACTGATGAGATGGCAAAGAGGCAGACATTTAGAAGCATAAAGGCACTTGACGGCTCTGAGGATGGAGTTTCATTTGAGAGTGTTTACAAGCCTGGACAGTATCTTACAATAGTAAATAATGCACTCAGGATAACGGATGGTACAGATAAAGCAGCCGCAACATTTATCGTAGGTGAGAACAGCGAAACACCGGTACTTCGCGGTATCAGCCTTTCAGCAGGAACAAATGTCATAACACAGGGAGAAAAGATTAAGAAGATTAATTTCTCTGATGTAAAGGCAATCTATTCTGATGAGACACAGAAAACATTATCTTCATCTGATTACAAGGTTGATTATTCAACGGTAAATGTGAACAAAGCAGGGACACAGTATGCAACAGTATCTTACACAGAAGGCGACATCACAAAGACAGTTTCAGTTAGTGTGACTGTAATGCCAAAACTTAAAGCTGTCACAAGTCTTAAAGCAAAGGTTACAAAAAAGAAAAATGCCAAAAAGGCAAAAGTTGTACTTTCATGGAACTGTTCATCAAAGGTGACAGGATACGAAGTATATTATAAGACAAGCAAAAACGGTAAGTTTAAATATGCGACGGAAGTAACAGGCAAGAAGTGCACAGTATCAGAGGAGACAACATTTAAGGCAGGAAAAACTTACTGGGTAGCTGTCAAAGCTTACAGAGAGTATAACGGAAAGACACTTACCGGACCGGTTAAATCAATCAAAGTAAAGATTAAGAAGTGATTTTTGTAAATTATTTTATGAATAAATATACATAAAAAGATTATATTTACGAAATGTTAATAATTTAGTCATAAACTGTTGACAAAACAGGTAAGTAATGCTAAAATAATTTACAAATCAATAAAACATATTCTTTTATTAAAAGGAGGAATAAAACAATGTATAAGAAATTATTAAGCGGAGTTTTAGCAGCAGCAATGGTTGTTGGAGGAGCAGCTTATGCAGCACAGCCACAGACAACAGCAGATGCAGCATCAGCTCCAAAGCCAAAGTACACATTCAGCATGAATGGTGCAAGCAAAAATGTAGTAGGAGTTGCACGTAAAGGTGATACAGCAAGCGGTGGAACAGGAAACACAAAGACAGGTGTTTTACCTACAGCAAACAAGAAAGCGAAGCTTCAGTATAAGAAAGGTAAACATGGAAAGGCTCTTTACATCTCAAGAACAGTAGGTGGAAAGGCAGCTTCTATGGGTGCTGAGCTTAAAGGTGTTAAGCTTGGAAACGGTTCTTGGACAGTTTCATTCTGGGTTAAACCTGAGACAGACCTTTCAAACTTCATGGCTATGTTCTTCACAGGAAGCCATATTACAGATCCTAAGAACACAAAGTGGCTTTCAATTACAAAGGATTCATGGCTTGATAACAAGTCTAACTCTCCTACAATCTGGTCACACAGTGTATCAAATGGAAAGAATGATCAGTTCCCATGGTATGGTCACCAGAATAAAAAAGGTAAGTGGACAGCAGACCTTGCAGTATCAAAAGGAAAATGGACACACATCACACTCGTTGTAAATACAAAGAAGACTTCTTGGGATAAGAAGGGTTATTGTGAGTATGGTAAAAAGGGTGAAAAGACATATGTTAAATCTTACCATGCTTGGACATATGTAAACGGAAAACTTTTCGGAAACGGAACAGTTGCAAAGGGAACTATGTCAAACTCTAACAAGTTCTTCCTCGGACATAATGCTTGGGATACAGGATTCAAGGGATACATCGATGA
>JBNMLR010000225.1:0-4597 GCA_050874945.1 Butyribacter sp.
AGATGACAGTGTGTTTACAGGTTTATGAATGTAAGAAACATAAATGTTCAAAGATTTTGATAAAAATACTTGACATTATGTATATGATTAGTTATAATTGCAACAATTATTAAAAAATATTAAAAAAGGAGGTAATCAACATGACATTAACAGTTATAAATAATTCACTAAAAAATAATAACCTACTAAAAAATTCAATATTATGTAGAAAGATTACCTCGGTAACGGTATCATTTTAAAGTTTTTTTGATACCTTTTTATTTGAAATGGTTATGCCGTGGCAGTCTGCTGCGGCATTTTTTGTCTATTAAAGAAAGAATCAGCAAATTATCTAAAGAAATCAACAAAATTAAAATCGTGGAGATTATCTTTTAATTCTTTATCAGATGGTTAATTGCCGTATAAATTTCCCTGTTGCACTATATGTGTGAATGGTAAATTGAATAAACGCTGAGTCCTGTGTTTCAGCCGTTTTTTAGCAACTGTCATGTTAATAACAAGGTGTTTACAGGATTGCGAAAATTGCATGGCAATGTGGCAGTCCGTGGCATCAGTTTTATAGATTGAAAATGATGGAGGGAGAAAATGAATCACGAAAAACAGGATATGAGTGTTATGCAGAGTATGCTTTATACACTTAGGATGATCTGGAAAGGTGACAGGGGATGCGTAATATTTTCTTTATATAAAAATATCACTGAAGAAGTCTATATGTCATTTTTCTTTATACTTATGCTGCAGATGATATATTCATATATTGAGGAGGGAAAAGCATTTGCAGGACTTTTAAGATTTGTAACATTTTTTTGTCTTGGACACATATGTATTCACATTGCAAGTGCGGCACACGCATATTATATAAGGCTTAAAACGCCAAAAGTGTATAGTTATTTTTTTAAACAGATTATCAACAAGGCTATGCATATACCGCTTGCAAAGTTTGAAGAGCCTGAATTTTACGATAAGTTTGCAAGGGCTCTTGATGAATGTCTGACTAAGGCAATGGATGGAATGTCAGCGTTTGTATGGGCACTCGGTTGTGCTCTTTCAGCGGTCGCAGCGGCATTTATTATTGCGAGAGTTGACCCGGTACTCATACTTTTTTCGGTGCCGCCGATAGTTGCAATGCAGCTTTTCGGTTTTAAGATAAATGAGCTTTCTTTAAAACTCAGAAATCTTGAAACGAGAGATAAGCGTACATCTGAGTATGTAAAAAGAGTATTTTATGAAAAGAAATATGCCAGTGAGATAAGGCTTTATCCTATCAGAAAAGTTTTGCTTCGTGAGCAGAAAGAAAGTTTTGAAAACAGGAGCAGGACATACAGGAGAATATACAAAAAGATACATCTGTACCGTCAGCTTCAGGCATTTTTTACATTTGGTCTTACGCTTACGATTACATATGTTTATGTTACCATTGTCGTAAAAACAAGCGGCGTCACAAAGATAGGAATGTATGTCGCAACAATGGGAAGTATCGATTATCTTGCATGGCGTGTCGGAGAGGCAGGACAAAAGTTTCTTGAAGCGGGTAAAAACTGTATGTATATGAACAATTTTGAAAAATTCATGAATGTATCAGAGGAAGTTATTAAGGCAGGGGATGCAGAAGATATTGGAAACATCGGGGACATGAAACTTGAAAATGTAAGTTGTACATATGCAGGTGCAAAGAAACCGGTTATTTCTGACATGACGCTTGAGATACATAAAGGTGAGAGGATTGCACTTGTGGGAGAAAATGGAGCAGGCAAGACAACACTTGTAAAACTTATAATGGGACTTTATCCGCTTGACAGTGGAAGTATCACGGTTTCGGGAAAGGACATAAAAAGTTTTGACAGACAGGAATATCATAAACATTTTGGGACTGTATTTCAGGATTTGCAGATTTTTGGTCTGCCGCTGTCACATAATGTATTGATGAGAGAGCCTGAAAATGAGCAGGAGAGAGAGCTTGTTACGGAAGCGTTAAAAAAAGCCCAGTTTGGTGATACATTAGCCGGACTTACGGATGGAATCGATACGATGATAACAAAAGAATTTGATGATAACGGATTTGTATGTTCAGGCGGTCAGGCACAAAAGATAGCAATAGCGAGAGTGTTTGCTAAAAATCCCGATTTTGTTATTTTGGATGAGCCGTCAAGTGCTCTTGACCCTATTGCCGAGTACAATATGTACCAGAATATGCTTGATGTGGCAGCAGGAAAAACAGTGCTGTTTATATCACACAGACTCTCATCGGCGAGAATTGCCGACAGGATACTGTTTCTTGAGAATGGCAGGATAGTCGAGAATGGAACACATGATGAGCTGATGGAAAAAAACGGACGGTACGCTGAGATGTTTAAACTTCAGGCTGGCAATTATGTGGAGTAGATTTTAGGAGGGAATATATGAGTAATAGTATAGAAAAAGATAATAAAGAAAAAATCCCGATAAAAAGGCTTTTTTCTAATGTTGTGTTTATTATTTCATATGCATGGAAGACAGATAAGCCGATGATAGTGCTGACTTATTTTGCACATATTTTCTGTAGTGTGGTATATGCTTTGTATGCTTCTCTGTTTTTGAAGTTTCTTATTGAAATGCTTCAGGATAAACAGATGAAACTTGTGCCGACACTTGTTTATGTGTTTACGGGAATGTTTATATTAGCTTTAGGGGATGTTGTGGAAAATGCGGCAGAATGTTTTGCAGAGTCGAGGATTATAAGACTTAACGGTGAAACGCAGCGTGAGTTTATTATGAAAGCCGGAAATATGGACCTTGTGTGCTATGACAATCAGGATTATTATAATGACTTTGTCATAGCGGCGGCACAGATGGAAGAAATGATGCTTAATGGAGTGCTTTCGACGGCTGAGGTGTTTGGAGAAAGTCTTGGGATAATCGCACTTGCAACGCTTATTTTCAGTATAAATCCGATGATTGCGGTTTTTCCGGTAGCAGGTTTTATCATAAATATGCTTACAAGGTTTAAGATAACCGAGCTTGAGTATAATTACGAGATAGAGTCAAAGAAAATAATGAGAAAAGCTGACTATTCAAAGAGAGTATTTTATCAGCCGGAATATGCAAAAGAGATAAAGATGTCTGAGATAAGAAAACCGCTGGAGATGCAGTTTGACAAAGCGGTTGAAGAAACGATGGACATGGCAAGAAAGACAGGCATAAAAGTTGCTTTGTTGTCACTTGTCAACTGGATATGCACATTTACGGTTTTGTCAGATTTTGCAATACCCGTATATCTCGGATATATGGCACTTGTAAAAAAGAGTATAAGGTTAAGCTCTGTTGCAGCCATGAGTAATTCGGAGGAGGGTGTAAGAGACAGGCTTGACGGACTCAATTATGCATTTGTGAGATTTCAGAGAGTCGGCCAGTTTGCTGAGAGATTTCGCCGTTTTACAGGTTATGAGGTAAAGATTGAAGATGTAAAAGGAAAAGTGAAAATGCCTGATGGAAAACAGACATTAGAGATAAAAGATGTTTCCTTTAGATATGAGGGAGCAAAGAAAGATACGCTCAAACACATCAATATGACTATAAAACCGGGAGAAAAGATTGCATTTGTCGGTGAGAATGGAGCAGGAAAATCGACATTTGTAAAACTTCTTATGCGCCTTTATGATGTGACTGACGGAAGTATTGAGTTTGCAGGTCATGATATAAGAGATTACGGCACAAAGGATTACAGAAACCATATAGGTGCGGTTTTTCAGGATTACCAGATTTACGGTGCAACGCTTGGTGAAAATGTTCTTATGGACGAGATGAAAAAAGAAGATGAAGCGAGAGTAAAAAAATCACTTGAGCTTGCAGGATTTGGTGAAAAGTTAAAGAAACTGCCTGACGGACTTTATACAAATATGACAAGAGAGTTTGTGGAAGACGGAACGATGCTTTCGGGCGGTGAGGCACAGAAAGTTGCTATCGCACGAATGTTTTCAAAAGAGGGAAAACTGTCACTTGCGATACTCGATGAACCGTCAAGTGCACTTGACCCACTTGCAGAGTATAAACTTAATAAAAATTTGCTCGGGAAAGTGGAGGATGCGACAGTTATATTTATCTCGCACAGGCTTTCAACGACAAGAGATGCCGACAGGATATATCTGTTTGAGAATGGGGAGATTATAGAGCAGGGAACCCACGATGAACTGATGGAGCTTAACGGTCATTATTCTGAAATGTTTGAAAAACAGGCACATTATTATCAGAAAACGATAGTATAAATTTAAAAATAAATTGACAAGAGTTCTTAACAAGCATATAATGAGTGTGCTTGTTAAGAATAAAATTGCGAAAGACAGGCATCACAAAATATGAAAGGAGAGTATGATATTCGTTTTAGCGGGTGTCATCAAAGAAGAATGAAACACACAAAATATTTTCAGAGATTTTTAGCTGTTGCAATTTTTGTATTTGCGGTAAGTTTATTTGCAGGTACAGGTTCAACTGCTTCAGCAAAGACAAAGATAAGTTACAACAAGGGAACTATATCTGTTAATGGAGAGTATTCCATCTATCTTACAGGTAAAGTCAAGAATGCTTCTTATCAGTTTGCATCAAAAAATAAAAAGGTTGCAAC
>JBNMLR010000226.1:0-4572 GCA_050874945.1 Butyribacter sp.
AATGTAGCCATTTATACAGCAGGACATCCGATTTACCCGGACACCCGTAATTCTATGTTTGAGTATGGAAAAGAGGTTACCATCGGTGACAATGTATGGCTGGGTGGAAATACGGTAGTGTGTCCCGGAGTACATATTGGAGACAATGCGGTAATTGGTGCAGGAAGCGTTGCTACAAAGGATATTCCGGCATGGTCTGTTGCGGCAGGAAATCCATGTCGTGTGATTCGCAGGATTACAGAAGATGATAAGCGAAAACTGTTTCATAATGAAGAAATTGATGACGAAGCGTGGAACATGATATGTGCAAAAGGATAATTGTTATAATAATTGGTTCGATTATTGCTGCATATGGTATTACACTGGCTATGTATGCAGGTTTCGGAAGTGCGACTCTTGCTGTATTGTGGCAGGGAATTTCTAAGACATTTCAAATAAGTATAGGTATGGCTTCTTTGATAGTAGCTATAATTATGATTATATTTGTACTTTTTTATGACAGGTCACAGGTACATATTGGAACCGTTCTTTATCAGATTGTGTATAGCCTCTGTGTTGATTTATTTGCAAATGCACATATATATAGTAAACATTTATGTGTAAACTTATTGCTCATGTGTCTGGGAGTTGTGCTGTCCGCAATGGGTACCGGATTTTATGCGTCTGCTTCTTTAGGTCGGGGTTCTTATGAGGCATTGACATTTTCTCTTGTGGAAAAGAACGGTTGGCAGGTAAAAGTAGTAAGGATGATACTGGATGCTTTGATGGTAATAGTCGGTGTGATATTAGGTGGAAAGTTTGGCATATGCACAATAGTTACAATTATCGTTTCAGGACCGGTTATTCAATTTACGGCAGCAAAAACCAAAAAATTATTTAAGATGATGGATACATAGATTTAGTTAAAAATATTTTTAACAACAGCCTGTCATAAAATAAAAAAGCTCCTCATATGATGTAAAAAAATAAGAGGAGCTTTTAATGTGGAAAAGCTAAATTTCAGAAACAGGAGAAGAAAAAATGCATACATAATCGATGAAAGATTAAGTCAGAGAGCTGTGAGTCTTGCTAATTATATGATTGAAAATAAATCTACCGTAAGGCAGGCTGCTAAGGTGTTTGGAGTGAGTAAATCTACCGTACATAAAGACCTTACCGAAAGGCTCGAAAATATTGATTCGTCATTGGCAGGGCAGGTAAGGGAAGTTCTTGATCTTAACAAATCAGAAAGACATATAAGGGGAGGGATGGCTACAAAGGAAAAATATGCACATATGCATATGTGATTAAATATCACATTGCAAGTGACCTTTTTAATGAACATATTATTAGGATTAAAATAGGTATTTGCGAAACTATTATTAAATGTGGTTAAATCGTTATAGCTGTATGATAAGCATAATATAAATAGTTTCGCAATTACCCTGTTTTTAAATTTTATTACTTAGTGGCATCAACTATTGCTTCTATTGCTTTATCGAACCAGTCAACATCAAGACTTTCTACATCGCCGGCATCACTTGCGGCTGCGATAGCAGGTGTCATAGGTATCTGACCGAGTATCGGCAGTTTATATACTGCGGCAACCTCAGCAAGGTGGCTTTTTCCGAATACTTCGATGTGTTTTCCACAGTCCGGACATTCTACATAACTCATGTTTTCAATAATTCCTATAATAGGAACATTCATCATCTGAGCCATTTTTACGGCTTTTGCAACTATCATTGATACAAGTTCCTGAGGAGATGTTACGATAACTATTCCGTCAACCGGTATTGACTGGAATACAGTAAGTGCTACATCACCTGTTCCGGGTGGCATATCGACAAACATATAGTCAACATCAGTCCATATAACATCCTGCCAGAACTGTTTTACTGTTCCAGCGATAACAGGACCACGCCATATGACTGGGTCAGTAGCATCATCGAGAAGAAGATTTACGGACATTGTCTGTATTCCCGTTTTTGAGTAAACAGGGTATATTCCGCTTTCATCACCTCTGGCTCTCTCTGTAATACCAAAAGCCTTAGGGATTGACGGACCTGTTATATCTGCGTCAAGAACGGCTGTATTATAGCCTTTTTTCTGGAAGTTTGCGGCAAGCATTGAAGAAATCATTGATTTGCCGACACCGCCTTTTCCGCTTATAACACCGATTACTTTTTTAATCGTGCTTTTTTCATTAGGTTTTTCTATAAAACTTTTAGGGTCACGGCTTGCACAGGCTTCACCACAGCTTGAGCAGTCATGATTACAATTTTCACTCATAATAATCCTCATTTCTGCACACGTTTTTTTGTGCATAGTGTGAAATATAATATATATCACATATAAGATTTGTGTCAGGTGTGCGCAGACACAAATCCTGAGTGCGAAAAATTGGATTTTTCACACTATACTCCATAAATATTTATTGACTTCAATATCGTAGTATAACATTTTAGTTTTAGAGTGTCAAAAATACATTTGTCATAATCTCCGTGAACATATCATATATTTATATCATAAACTTGTGCATATTTTCGTTGTACCAGTGACTGTTTTATGCACAAAAATTTATGCTATAAAGTGGAGGCAGGTTATGGGTCAGTATAAAAGAATGGTATCTTACTTATACAAATATATAAATGGTGCAAAAAGCCAGAATACGGGATTTGTAAGAATTGAACTTATGGATATGCAGTGTCGTTTTACTGTTCAGATGCGTATGGTTCCGTTTGAAGTGTTTCCAAAAGTATATCTTTATATTCAAAAAGAGCATGGTGCAAAATGCATAGAAGTGACTGATATGGGGACAAAATCAGGAGATCTTGTCAGCAGGTTTGTGCTTGACAAAAACAATATCGAGCAGACCGGTTATTCCTTTGAGGATATAGACGGACTTGTGGTTTACATATCGGATGAAATGTTTTTTGCAACTTCATGGGTGAGAGATGAAGTTAAAATGGGACAGATGGAGATAATTTCAAAAACAAGGGAGATGCCTGCAGGCAGCATTTTTGAAACAGAGAATACAAATAGAATGAACGAAAAAGATATGTCTGAGAGCGGTAATACGGGAAGAAAAAATGAAAAAAATGCTTTTGAGAGCGGCAATACAGGGAGAAAAAATGAAAAAAATGCTTTTGAGAGCGGCAATATGGAGAGAATGAATGAAAAAAGTACTACTGAGAGTGGTAATATGGAGAGAATGAATGAAAAAAATATTTCTGATATAGAAAATGTAAAGAGAAAAAATATATTTGAATCAGATAATGATGAGCGTATGCAGGTATATAATTCATCCGATAATGGTTTGTATGGCAAAGAATATGAGGTGAATAATACAGAAAGATTTGAAAAATATGCAGGGCAAAATATGGATGCTGATGAGGTCGCAAGTGTTGCTGAAGCTGTTAAAGACAAGGGGCAAAGTGACATAAATACAGAAAAAATGGTGATAAAGGCAAGTGTTTATGAGGAAAATGACAAGGATTTTGGGGAGAGGATACTCAGCACATTTCCTGTGATGTATCCGTTTACATCAGGAATAATAGAGAAAAGCGTGCGTATTGAACTTAAAGATATAGGCTGTCTTCCGATAAAAATGTGGGTACTTGCCAACAATACATTTTTATTGCACGGTTATTGCAGCTACAGGCATATTATATTTGCCAAAATAAAGATTTCAGACATGGAGACGCAGTATGCAGTAGGTTCGCCGGGAATTTATAACAGCTATGATGAAAATATAGCAAGACAGCATGGTTTTGTATATTTCCAGCCAATAGGGGAAGTTAAGGACAAAAACGGTACATTCGGCTATTGGATTCATCCGTTAAAGTAAGTATAGAGAAGATGGTCTTCCCATTTGTCATTTATTTTTGCAAATGAATGAAGGTACCCTTCTTTAACAAAACCCAGATTGTTTAGAAGTCGTATGGAGCTTGTGTTATCAGGCATTACATAGGCTTCTATGCGATGCAATGGATAGTCTCGGCAGAGTTCTGGGAGAAGAAAGCTGAGTGCTTCCGTCATATAACCCTTGCCGGTATGATTTTTGTCGAGTTTATAACCCACCATGCAGCTTTTAAAAGCACCTTTTAGAAAATTGCTGAAACAAATAGTCCCGATAGGAAAATCGGGATTTTTTTTGTCAAAAATCCAGTAGCGCATATAATTATTTTTAAAAAAGCTGTTGTACTCTAATGAGAGATTTGCTTTCTGAAAAGATTCAGTATAAAATCGCGAAGTTCTTGCAGGTTCAACACCCTCAAGAACATCCTTATTATTTTTATAAAAATTCAAAACGGCAGGTGCCCATAAAGGATGCAATATATTTAAAATAAGACGCTCTGTCTGATAGTAAACATTCATGATAATTCTCCTTTTTAAAAATAATATTAGACATATGCAAAACTATCATAATCTGTGATTAAGTTGTGCAATGAGCACAACATATAATAAGTTTCGCAATCACCTAAAATGATATGATGCTTAAGTCAAAGATAATATGATTTCAATTAATACCAAATGTCACGGGTTAATTAATTATTATCTGATTTTGAAATTTACATCATAATATATAAT
>JBNMLR010000227.1:0-4572 GCA_050874945.1 Butyribacter sp.
CCTTGAAACTTGCGTCTGTGATTATCTTATTTTCCGCTCCATCCTGCTTGTTCTGAAAGTGGTAATCGTTTGCAAAGACGATTGTTTCCGTACCGTCATAGTTTTCCCCGAATACCTCATTCAGAAGCGGCAGTATAAATCTTGAACAGTCGTTTAACATAGTGCGAAACACATCGTCGTAAGGCGTGCTGGTTATGTTTTCACTATTTACTTTTTCGTAATCATTTTTAATATCACTTGATTTTATAATAATATTATTGTGATGTTCTAAAGCATTGCTGCTTTGTTTTTTATCGTTTACAATTTTATTCTCGCTGTTTTTCTCCATCTATGTACCTCCATTATATATTTTTTATGTAATGTTTTCAATTACTAATGCTGATTTTTATCTTTGATTATATTTCAAAATTTAAGCCTTTTCTGATTTGATTATTTTAGTACCATAAAAATGTAGTTATCAGAGAATGATTACCTCTCACATCTGCACTTATTTTTTATACTCCAAAAGCACCATATTGATTATTATTGATTACTTTAATTATACGGATTATATTTGAGGAATTTTGTTTTGATTTTTACTGTAAAAATGCCTATATGATATATAAATACCATAAGAAAATATTTTAATGAAAAAAATGACTTAATACCTACATTAATAAAAATAAGAATACGAAAAAACATTACCAGAAACACCATATATGTATGGCTTTAACCGGTAACTAAATGTTTTCAGATATGGTAACATATGCCCGAACTTTTTTCTATTGTAATTTTCCACAATTTTATTTTTTCTTTTTGTATAATATGAACAATACTGCCGATGCAATGTTATGATAAACCGTAAGTCAAGAGGATACTCGCAATCCTCTTTTCTCCTGATACAGCAACACTTATTGCGCTATTCAATAGAAATGGGAACTTACTTGATTAGATTAATTTATTTCACTCCTTCAAACTTACAACCAAAGGAAACAGCAATAATTTTTTTCTCGCCGTTACTACGGTTCTTAAAATTTATTGCTGTTTCCTTTTCCCGCCTGAATACTCCATTGCCTGCATTAGAACTTCTCTGCTCTTTCTGTGATAATGAGTTGTTTGCTGTTGCCTTGTCTGACTCGATGGCGTCTATGATTGAGGTATATAAGCCACTACTTTCAAATAATTTCTCGGCTTTCTCAAATCTTGTTGTTCCGTCTCCGTCACCTAAGCCGTAATCATCGGCTAACTGTGATATGAATTTCTCATAGTTTGAATCGTATGTGCCTGTTTGTACATTTCCATTCTCGTCTATAGTCCATTTACAAATCTCACCATGTCTTACAGTTAATGGGAATGTCATGTTTTCTGCATCTTTACCATCTGATAACTTTCCGAGTGTTGTATTAAAGTTTGTGACTGAACTACCCCTCAGACGCTCATCTGTGTTACCTTTATACAACTGCATCTCCATGTCTGCTTTGAAGTTCTCCGGTTTTAACATTGCTGTTACCCAATTTTTGAACTGGTCTTTCATCGAATCCGCATCTGAATCGTTGCCCCAGTCTGAATATACATCTGAACTATCTCTTACAACACTATCATAGGAGATTGACACATCCTCAGCATTTTCTACCCCTGAAACCATGTCCTTGACACCTTTCTGTGCTACATTCATCACACTGTCTTCTTCACTGTTGATGACATCCATTGCATAACCATACAGATTGAGGGAGAATCCTGTCTCCTTAACAGCTACCCCGAAGTCACCTCCAGCCGTCAATGTTACCATATCACTGATTTTTGATGCTTTTGAACCACCTACCGCTGTGTCTGAGTATGTTGTTCCACTTAAATCATTGCCATCTGTGCCTGTGGATTTGTCTCTCTTGACTGTGAATAAATATAAACTGCTACTCTTTGCTTTACGAAGTTCCTCGCCTATCGTGAGTACCCTCTTGATGGCAACTGAATCGGTATCTTTAATCTTATCACCTGAATACTCCATTGCCTGCATTGGGACTTCCGGATAGAACGATAATACGGTGTCTGAGTTCTTTACATAGGCTGTTGCATAACCTGTCTTTTCACTGCCTATTGTTAAGTTTTCTGTCATGCCGTTACTGCCTGTCTTTGGCTTTTGTAATTCTTCTCTTAAATACTTTGAGTCTGGTACTTTTGTATTCTTTCCTGTCTCATTTGCTCCTGTCTGATATTTATGGGCGATACTTGTAAATTCTAAGTCTACTTTTGCTGCATTGACACTGTTTACATTGAATGCCGTTAAATCCTCTGCATGGGTTGACTCTAACTCATAGTATTCGTGATAACTTGCTGAGTCTGGTACTGTTGTTGTCATCTCCTGACCGCCATATTCAAAAGTTATTTCTTTCCAATGGTCTGTGCAGTCTGAGTGAGTTTTTACTTTATATTGTGACTTTGTTCCTGTCGCTTCATATACCGCATCAAAACTGAATTTATCGATTATTTCCTCGCCTACTGTCGCATTACTGTTTCGCTTTTCTGATGCTTCTTTTATTTCTACCCCTGAGTCATCTTCACTATCCTCAGTACCTTCATCATTTATTACAGTGTCTTCACCATCTTCAGTACCGTCATTTGTGTCACTTTCATCGCCTGCATCATCTGCACTGCCATCTGGTTTGTTTCCATATTGTAAATCGAGTATGTTTGTGGCAAATTCTTTACCTAATGTCTGGTCTGAGATTGTTGATACCGTTCTCTTATCGTCAAACATACCCCTTGACAGGTTGAATGCATAGGTTACTCTGTGGTCTATCGTTGTATCTAATATCTTTCCTTTTTTCATCTCCGCCCTCGTTCCGAAGTTTGACGGTATCGGTGATGCGTAGTTTGCAAGATACAGCTTTGTGCCTGATAATTTATCGTCTCTTTCTACATTCTTTCCTGATGCACCTGTCTCCGTTACTTTTACATTATAATTACTTCTTGTTAATGCGTATCTTCCACATGATTTTAAGCTGTCCGGGTCATAATCAAGGGAAAACAGGTTTTTGTTCAATGTCACTACCATCGGATTTTTCTCTGTTGACGCTGACGCACACATATCCGGGAACACTGTGTTTAACTCATAGTCTTTTAAGTCTAATTGTCCGCTTACTTTCTCCGTCTTTGTTGTACCGCTATTCTTATACTGTAAAATATATAAGGTGTGACCGTCTGTCTTTCCATCATCCGTTGCTGCACCTATTCCGATTTTCTTGCCTTTGGATGGTTTTATCCACGCTTTAACTTTATCCGCCTTTTCATCAAACTGAGCTTTGAAGTTAGCCTTTGCTCCCTCTTTTGTATCTGATTTACAGGCATTTGCTATCGCATTAGCAACCTCTTTTGAATACCCCTTAGCTGAGTAGTTTGGTACTGCTATCGCATATAAGTCTTTACTTCCAAATGTTTTCTTTGTGTAACATACCTTATTATTAAGGTTTTTCATTACTAAATGCTTGTTTGACTTTTCTGATACCGTTACACTGTCACTGCCTTTTACATTTATCGTTACTATATGGTCGGTCACCTGCTTATTCTTTACAAGAATTTCTACCCCAAGACCGTATGTGTTGTCCTTCTTAACACCCGATTTCTTACTGAAACTACCACTTGAACTTGATATGGCATTGTCCATCTGACTGATGATATACTTTACTGAACTTAATTTTTTACCGTAATACTTATTTGTGTCTTTGTTGCCTCTGGATACATCTGCATTTCCATCATTTCTTGCATCAGCTAAATGCGAATTGATGTATTTTGCTATCGGCTCTGAGGACTCCTTATAACCATCTTTCTCTCTAAACTTCAAAGCTGTCGCAGTATAACGCTTTCCTATCTTCCATTTTGCATCTGAACATGATATGTTCTTCGCTGTCCACCTAAGTGTTATATGTCGTTTTATCTTTTCCGCACTGTTAAAATCTTCTAACATTTTTGCCTTGACATTTGCTGTATTATATACCCTCTTATAACCTTTCGTACTATAATTAGGCATATATTGGTATATTCCTGAAAACATAACACTGTGCTTGTTTACATAATCCTCATCAGTGACACCAACCCTGCCTTTCTTCTTTTTATTTTTATTTGCTACCTTTGAAAAATTCTCTTTGTCGATGTTGTATTTGTATAGCGTACCCCCACTCTCTAGGTTTATTGCCTGATATGTTTTTACACTACTGCTGTCAAGTTTTACCTCACCATTTATCGGGTCAGTGTCACAAACTACCGCTACATTTCCGCCTAAATGACTACTTTCTATCTTATCAGTTCCGAAACATACATACCCCGAACCTGAACTGTAAAACTTTGTAGCATTGCAATCGTTTTTCTTCACAATCTGTGACTGCTTTACACCACCTAACTGTGCAATCCTCTGTCTTGCTTTTACTTTACCCTGTGCTCCTACGGTGTATCTTCCACCATCTGTCTTTAAATACATATCCTGCTTTGGGTAAAACTTCATCAGCCTGTCATGTGCCTTGCCTGTCAAATTTATCGCATTCTGAAATGATACAAGTAAACGATACCCCTTGAATTTCCATATTATCATAGGTTCTACGA
>JBNMLR010000228.1:0-4568 GCA_050874945.1 Butyribacter sp.
GAACAGAGTGCTGCATCAGCAGTTAATACGCGTGAACTTATCGAGGGTGCCTTAAAAGAAATCGATGAGGGTAATATTGCAAGTAAAAATGCAGAAGAAGCACTTAAAATTGTTATCGACGGTATTGAGAGCATTGCAGAAACATCAAAACAGCTCAGCGAAGAGTCAAAACAGCAGGCAGAAGCTATGGAACAGGCTGAGGTTGGTGTAAACCAGATATCAGAAGTTGTTCAGTCAAACTCAGCGGCAGCAGAAGAAACATCTGCGACAAGCGAGGAGCTTTCAGCACAGGCTGATACATTAAAGGGACTTATAGGTAAATTTATTCTTAACTAAGGAAAATTTATAATATACAGAAACAGGGCTTAGGATTCGTTTAGATATATAAATAGTACATATGGCTGTTTTATATTTTAGATGGAACTATAGCTCTGTTTTTTATGTATAGGAAAATGTTCGTAACATAGTGTGATGCCATGGAAAACGCTGGTTTTACCATTTTTTAATAAAATCGAAGAGTTATCCCATTACCTTTTGATGCTGGGGATGAGCACGGTGCCTGATTATGCGTAGTGCGAATATTCTTGTAAAATAAATGTAAAAAATGTTTTTTTAGCAGAATAAAGGGTTGAAAAATAATTTATATGGTGTTATCCTGTGTAAGAATTTTGAGAAAAAGAAAAGATAAATGGAGGTGATTTTCATGGACGGTAATGACAGTTTTGGGCGAAGTATTAACAACAGTGTTTTATATCGTGAACAGGTGGCATGGCTGTCACATGAAAAGATTATGCACCGGTGAGTGGATTAGGCAGGATTACAGCCATGTTGATAATTATATGATTTTGTTAAGATATAATAAATGTCCATGGACGATTGTTCGTGGATATATGTTCATGTAGAAAGCACTGTTTGGGTGCTTTTTTTAATGTTATAGGAAACACTCTGAAACAAAGCGGTAGAACGGAGGTAAAAGACATGAACAGAAAATATTTAGAAATCGTAAATCTTATAAGAAATCATAAAAAAGATAGCGAGGTTTTAGCAGGTCTTTCAAATTATCATGAGAATGATATAGCCGATATTGTATTATTACTCACAACAGAAGAACGAAAGAAAATATATGAATTGCTCGGCTTTCAGAGAACGGCAGAAATATTTGCTTACTTTGATGAGCCTGAAAAATATCTTGAAGAAATTTCGATTGACGATGCTGCAAAGATAATCTCGTTTATGGACTCGGACGATGCAGTTGAAATCCTTGAAAAACTTGATGCACAGAAAAAAAGTGAGATAGTTAAAAGACTTGATAAGGATGCCGTTGACGATGTAAATATGCTTCTTTCTTATGATGAGGAAGAAATCGGCAGATACATGACGACAAACTATGTCTGCATAAAGAAAGGTCTGTCGGTGAGACAGGCAATGAGCGAGCTTGTCCGTCAGGCAGGTGATAACGATAATATAATGACTATATATGTTGAGGATGAGTCAGAGAGGTTTGCCGGGGCAATAGATTTAAAAGACCTTATCATAGCAAGGGAAAATGATAATCTTGAGGAGATAGTCATTCATTCTTATCCGTATGTGACAGACCACGAACTGCTCGATGACTGTATAGAAAACATTGTCGATTATTCGGAGGATTCAATCCCGGTATTGTCGGAGGATAAAAGGCTGCTCGGAGTAATAACATCAGAAGATATTGTAGACATCGTAGACGATGAGATGGGAGAAGATTATGCTAAATTGGCAGGTCTTACCGCCGAGGAGGATTTGAAAGAAACAACAGTGCAGAGTATGAAAAAGAGACTGCCGTGGCTTGTGATACTTCTGTTTTTGGGAGTTTTGGTATCATCTGTTGTTGGAATGTTTGAAAGTGTTGTAGCGGTACTTCCGATAGTGATATGTTTCCAGTCACTTGTGCTCGATATGGCGGGAAATGTCGGAACACAGTCACTTGCCGTTACAATCCGTGTATTGATGGACGAAAATCTCACAGGCAGACAGAAATTGTTTTTACTTGTAAAAGAAATGAAAGTCGGTCTTGTAAACGGCGGAATACTTGGAATAATGGCACTCACGCTGCTTGGCACATATATTCATTTCTTTAAAGGATACGGCTGGATGGGTGCATTTGCAATCTCAGGCTGTGTCGGTATTTCACTTTTGGCTGCGATGGTAATATCAAGCATGGTCGGAACAGTGATTCCAATGTTCTTCCACAAAATAAAGATTGACCCGGCAGTTGCATCAGGTCCGCTTATCACAACGGTAAATGACCTTGTGGCAGTTGTAACTTATTATGGTCTTGCGTATATTTTTTTGATACAGTTATAATAGTGTGACATTATGAAAAATATTGTAAAACGGAGATGGGAAAAAATTGACATTACAGCAGTTAAGATATGTGACAATGGTTGCTGAAACGGGAACGATTACCGAGGCGGCAAACAGATTGTATATTTCACAGCCCAGTCTTACAAGTGCGATACATGAGCTTGAAAAAGAAATGAACATCGTTATTTTTAACAGAACGAACAAAGGCATAAATATCACAAAAGAGGGCGAGGACTTTTTGGGATATGCCAGACAGGTGTTGGAGCAGGCGGCAATACTTGAGGATAAATATAAGAAAAATGCAGGCGGTAAAAAACAGTTCTGTGTATCAACGCAGCATTATTCATTTGCCGTAAATGCGTTTGTAGACCTTATCAAAAAGTATGGTCAGGATGAATATGATTTTTCATTGAGGGAGACACAGACATATGAGATAATCGAGGATGTTGCAAGGATGAGGAGTGAACTTGGGATTTTATTTATGAATGATTTTAATGAAACGGTCATAAATAAGATACTGAAATCGCATGAACTTAAATTTACACAGTTGTTCGTGGCAAAACCTCATGTATTCATAAGCAGAAAACATCCGCTCGCAGACAAAAAGATAATAACAAACGATGAACTTGAAATGTACCCGTATCTCTCATTTGAACAGGGCGAACACAACTCGTTTTATTTTTCAGAGGAAATCTTTTCGGCATCGGAGAGAAAGAAAAATATACGGGTAAGAGACAGGGCAACACTTTTTAACCTGCTGATAGGATTGAACGGATATACCGTTTGCAGTGGTGTGATAGACAAGAAACTCAACGGTAAGGACATTATAGCTGTCCCGCTCGCGGATGAGGGAGATATGCGTATCGGTTATATCATGCATAAGAAAGGGATGTTAAGCAGACTTGGGGAGACTTATCTGGAGTCACTTGGAAAATATTTAACATTGTCGGGAAAGTAGCAGGGTGGATTGCGAATATCTGCTTGATATTGATTTAGGAGCTATATTCTATTTTGAAAATAGAGTATGGCTCTTTTGATATAGTTTTAAACTATGGCTAACCTGTTTTTTTTATGTATTATACGATTGTCAGAAATTTGATTATAATGAATTTATTGATTACAAAAATGGAGGTTGAGATGAAAACATCAGTTATAGGTTTCCCGAGAATCGGAACATTAAGAGAACTTAAATTTGCTTCAGAAAAATACTTTAGAAAAGAGATTGATGAGGAACAGCTTAAAAAAACAGCAAAAGAACTTAGAAAAACACATTGGAATATGCAGAAAAGTGCAGGAATTGATTTTATTTCAAGCAATGATTTTTCATTTTATGATATAGTGCTTGACACGGCAGTACTGCTAAATATCATTCCCAAAAGATACAAAGAGCTTGGCTTGTCGGAAACTGATATATATTTTGCAATGGCAAGAGGTTATCAGGGAGAACACGGTGATGTTAAAGCACTTGCGATGAAAAAATGGTTTAACACAAATTATCATTATATCGTGCCTGAGACAGATGATGATACAAAGATAAAATTGTCCGGTGACAAACTTTGGAATGAGTATGCAGAAGCAGATGAACTAGGCATCAAAACAAAGCCGATGCTAACAGGTGCGTACACAATGTTAAAACTTTGCAGATATACGGGAAATAAATCTGAAAAAGATTATGTGGGTGACATCATAGCAGCATATAAAGAACTGTTACAGACTTGCGGTAAAAAGCAGATAGCATGGGTACAGTTTGACGAGCCTGCACTTGTACTTGATATGAATGATAATGACAGGGCATTATTCCGTCAGATTTATGATGAACTTCTTGCTGTCGATACAGACACGAAAGTTTTATTACAGACTTATTTTGGAGATATTCGTGATATTTATGAGGAAATTATAAAGATGCCGTTTGCGGGAATAGGTCTTGATTTCATTGAGGGAAAGCAGACTTGTGACCTTGTTTCTAAATACGGTTTTCCGAAAGATAAGATACTTTTTGCAGGACTTGTAAACGGTAAGAATATCTGGAAAAATCATTATGATAAAACATTGAAAGTTTTAAATGAGCTGAGAGAAAAGGGCATTGATACGGTAATATCAACATCATGTTCACTTCTTCATGTGCCATATACATTAGAAAATGAGGAAAAACTTTCAAAAGAATATACGGCTTATTTTTCATTTGCAAAGGAAAAACTTGTCGAGCTTAACGAACTTGGAAAACTTGC
>JBNMLR010000229.1:0-4564 GCA_050874945.1 Butyribacter sp.
AAAAGACGGACTACCTGCATATTAGATAGTTCGTCTTTTTTTGCATTTTTATATTTATTTTTTATCTGCCATTAAGGTATCTTTCGACCGACTGCACTGCCGTTGCTCCGTCTGCAACTGCTGTCACTACCTGTCTGAGCGGTTTTGTCCTTATATCCCCCGCTGCAAAAATTCCCTCGCTGCTCGTCTTGCAGTCCTCGCCCGCTTTTATATAACCTGTTTTATCCAGCTCGACATAATCTTTAAATATATCCGTTACCGGTTCCATTCCTACGGCTACAAACACTCCTGACACTTCAAGTTCTTTTTCTTCACCTGTTTTGTTTTGCACAAGTTTGATTGACGATACTTTCTTATCTCCTTTTATTTCCTTTATCTCATAAAACGGAAGTATCTCTATGTTCTGTGTTTCTTTTACTTTCTGCTGAATGTTTACTGCCGCCCTGAATTCGTCTCTCCTGTGTATAAGATAAACTTTTTCACATAAAGCCGAGAGATAAATTGCATCTTCAAGTGCCACATCTCCGCCGCCGACCACGGCTGTTACCTTTTTCTTGAAAAATGCACCGTCACAGGTCGCACAATATGATACACCCGTGCCTGTAAATTCTTCCTCACCTGCAGCTCCAAGTTTCCTGTGTGATGCCCCTGTAGCAGCTATTATTGTCTTTGTCTCGACAGGTTCACCGTCATCAAGTGTTATCTTGTAGGCTTTCTTCCCCTCTGTGTCAGTTATCTCTTCTATTTTTGTTACTTCTGCATCGATAAATTCAGTTTCGAGCATATCTGCGTGCTCCCTGAATTTGCTTCCAAGTGTAAAGCCGTCTGTCTCAGGCATTCCAAGATAATTGTCCACCTGCTCTGTTGATACTATCTGTCCGCCACTGTATCCTGCTTTTTCTATCACAACTACATCAAGTTTGGCTCTTTTTGCATATACTGCTGCCGAAAGACCTGCCGGTCCGCTTCCTATAATAACTAAATCTCGCATATTTCCTCCAATTAAAAAAATTTTACTTCCATTCAAACTTAAAGTATAAACTATAACATACTTTTTTTATTTATAAGACTTTGTGTAAACTACTCAAACTTATCAAAGTTGGAGACTTCATTGATAAGGTTAAATTCTATCTTCCTGACTTAAAATCATGAAATCTCATTTGCTCCTGACACATTTGATTACAACACTTCAATGATACTTCAATATGACTTCAAGGTCAACTTCAAAGTCACTTCAAACAAACTTCAATATCACTTCAATGTCGCTTCAAACAAACTCCAATATTACTTCAATGTTACTTCAAACAAACTTCAATATCACTTCAAACAAACTTCACTCTACTTTGAACTAAATGAACTATTCCATTGCTTACCGCACCACAGACATGAACAGTAACGATTGTTCCACAATTTCTATATATTTATGCGAAAATTATGCCACAAAAAGAGCAGCCATCAATATTTAAGCTGCTCTTTAATTATATGATGTTGGTGGCAAAAGGTATTTTGACTCTTGCATCATTATACATATTGTCTATGCTTCTGTGCCCTCTGCCTGTTTTGCCTGTGAAAAATCTATCACATTTCCGTACTGCTCCATCTCCTCGGCATTAAGCGTCATAAACTTTACATTGTCCATTGCTTCTTCGGCTATTCCTACACAGTTATCCGTTATTCTTCCGATATTTTGTAGGATTTCCGTGTAATCTCCCGACATTGCTTTGCTGCATTTTTTATTTTTTACCCTGCCAAAATGTGCTTTACTGCATTGTCTGTTTATCTTTCTTATCTTATTTTTGTCTTTTGTCATTTTGTCTATTACTTTATCGTCACCTGTCGCTACCGCATCTATCGCTTCTTCAAACAGCTTTCCCGAGAGTTCCATACATTCTTTTACTTCGTTTATTGCTTCATTTGACAGTTTGTAACCTTTCGATTTCAGATTTCCATAAGACTTATTTATCTCATCACATCTTTCAGCTATTCTCTCTATATTATTTGATACACAGAGCAGACCTGCTGTCTGTTCTGACTGAAGTTCCGTGAGATTTCCGCTCGAAAACATTTTTGATATGTATGTTGAAATGCTTTCCTGCAATACCTTTACATATTCCGAATATTCATTAAACTTCCGTCCTGCCACTCCATCTTTTTTTGCCGTAACGGCTGCTTTAAGATAACTGAATGCTTCTGCGGCATATGAAGCCGAGCGTTTTATCTCCTCAGACACAAGATATAATGCTGCCGTCGGCTGATTTATAAGTTTGTCATCAAGATATTTTGCAGTAAATGCAGCTTTCTCTTTTGTCTCGTCACCCCTCACTATAAACTTAACGATTTTTACCATCACCGGTATAAGAGGCAGCCATACCAAAGTACAGACTACATTAAATGTCGTATGTGCATTTGCTATCTGTCTTGAGATTACATCAACTTCATTTCCTTTTGGTGAGATGTATCTTACAAATTTTGACAAAACCGGTATCAGAAACATAAACACGATACTTCCGGTAATGTTAAATACACTGTGTGCCACCGCCGTTCTTTTCGCATTTTTTGACTGACCGATAGATGCCAAAAGAGCTGTTATCGTAGTACCGATATTGTCACCAAATAAAATAGGTATCGCACCGCCAAGACCGATAACGCTTGTCACACCGTCCGGTCCTGCCTGTGATGCAAAATTCTGTAAAACAGCAATAGTTGCCGAACTGCTCTGCACAACAAGTGTCATGACACATCCAAGTAATACACCGAGAACCGGAATATCTTTTACTTTTCCCATAAGGTCAATGAAAATCGGGCTTGTAGCAAGCGGCTTCATGACGCTTCCCATAATCTCAATACCCTCGAATAAAAGTCCAAATGAAAAAATAACACGGCCGACCTGCTTTATTTTCTCCTGCTTGCACACAAAGTTGATGATAAATCCGATAAATATCAGCGGATAAATATAATCACTTATCTTAAATGCCATAAGCTGTGCCGTCATAGTTGTTCCTATATTGGCACCAAATATAACAGAAATACCCTGTGGCAGAGTCATAAGTCCTGCACTTACAAAACCTATTACCATGACTGTTGTTGCCGAACTGCTCTGTAAAACTGCCGTGACTAACGCACCTGCAAGTGCACCCATAATAGGATTTTTTGTAAGAATTTCAAGAATCCTTTTCATCTTTTCCCCGGCAGCTTTCTGCAACGCATCACTCATACTGTTCATGCCGTACAAAAACAATGCAAGACCGCCAAGCAAACCAAACACTACCTTAACATTTTCGTTCATAATCTTTGTCCTCTCTGTGTTATTTTAACATCAAGTATGTACCAGATTGTTTTATTATGTCATCCCTCTTATGTCCAATAGATAAAATATATATCTTTTTAAAACAATTCTTTTTTGTACAATACAAGAGTAACAAAAAAACTATGCCGCAACTATCACGGCATAGTAAAATAAATGTCAAGTTTATGTAAAATCATAACTATTTTTATAAGGCGGCATTAAGAAGCCTGAGTCTTTAATTTACAAGTTTTGTAATAAAAAGGGCAAAACCAACGTTTTGCAATTCTCGCTACGTTACGAGCATTTTTCCTATACACTAACAAAGAGACTGCATATTATACAGTCTCTTTTAATAACGCCCATTTTTTATTATAAACCTTGCTTTAGCTTTCGCCCTCTTGCCTGATTTCATTCAAAAAGTTTTTGCTTTTACTTTCTTCATTGATTTTCAGTCAGAAAACTTTCGCTTCGTTTTTACTCTTTTTACTTTTTTCAGTCAGAAGACTTTTCGCTTCGCCTGGTCTACTCTGTAATCTTGATTTCCTCTATAGTCACATTTTTTTCTTCATCTATGATAAATGCCTTTAATACAGGATTTTCTCTGTCCATTAAAGACAAGATGAGATAATTGACTTTTGAATCATATGCAAGTCTTTTATCTTCCTCAGATGGTCTTGACGGAGATTCCGGATGAGAATGGAAGTTTCCGAGAAGTTCAAGTCCGTTCTGACGCATATCCTTTACAGCCTGAAGCTGCTCTTTTGGATCCATTGAAAAATGCTCATTGCTATGGTCAATATTTGTAAGAAGATAAACTTTCTTGATATATTTATCATTGCCATCCTTTGTTCCACCGATAAGACCACAAGCCTCATCAGGAAGTCCGGCTTCGCAATGTTTTAAAATCTTGTCATAATCATTTTTTGTTAAAAAAAGCATATTATTCCTCGTTTCTGAGCAACTTATCGCAAAATGGCTATGCAAAGCTCAAATTTGCATATGCCATAAATGCTATTTGTTTTTGCTCAAATCTGCACCTGTCATAAAAGACATTTGCTTAATCTTATTTGCCGTCACACTCTGCCTGCTCATAATCAATAAGCTCTGTTATTGTCGGATGGTCACCGCAGATAGCACATTTACCGTCAGCCTTTGGAAGTTTGACTGTTCTAAACTGCATTGTGAGTGCATCATATGTAAGAAGTTTACCTACAAGAAGGTCACCTACACCGATGATGTATTTGATTGCTTCCATTGCCTGAAGACTTCCGATAACAC
>JBNMLR010000230.1:0-4545 GCA_050874945.1 Butyribacter sp.
GTACTCAGCCGTCTCTGATGCTTTTACGGTAACTACCGCAGTACCATAACCTTTTACGGTAACATTACCTTTAGAGTCAACTGTAACAACTTTCCTGTTAGAAGTCTGATATTCTAACTCAGCCTCACCTGATGCCGATGCCTTTAAATTAAACTTTTTACTTCCTATACTCTTTGTAATCGTCTTAACAACTTTTATAGTCTGTGTTTTGAATTCCGACTCATTTGGCTCCTCTGTCGCATCCGGTTCCGCTGTCTGCTCCGGTTCTTCTGTTTCCTGTATATCAGGGACTTTTGTAGGCTCGGTTGTTGCTGTATTATCCGGTGTCTTTGTTGGTTCGGTTGTTGCTGTATTATCCGGTGTCTTTGTTGGCTCGGTTGTCGCGGTGCTGTCCGGTGTCTTTGTTGGCTCGGTTGTCACCGTGTTGTCCGGTGTCTTTGTTGGCTCGGTTGTCGCCGTGCTGTCCGGTGTCTTTGTTGGTTCGGTTGTCACCGTGCTGTCCGGTGTCTTTGTTGGTTCGGTTGTCACCGTGCTGTCCGGCGTCTTTGTCGGCTCGGTTGTCACCTCAATTTCCGGCGTAGGTGTAGGTTCGGCTGTGCTTCCATCCAGTCCATCCGGTGTAGGGTCTGCAGGCTCCTCAAGTGTAATATCATTTCCGACTCCTATTGCAAAAAATGCTTTCTGACCATTTTCAGTAATCGCCGTAACAACTGTTTTTCCCTCACCGACTGCCGTAACATTCATCTTGACCTTACCGTTCTCATCGACTTTCTGAGCCTTATTGTCAATCGCTGCTACCGCAGAATCAGCAGAATAAAATGTAACAAATGAATCCGTATCTGCCGGAGTTAATATAGTCTCAATTTCTTTTGTCTCTCCTGTCTCGACAAATGATACCTTATTCTCTCCTGAAACTTCCATCTTTGAAGCTTCATTTGTCTTTTCATTCTTCGGATAGAACTTCATGTCCTTGATCGTAAATGTAATCGAAATCTTTGTAGGATTTTCAATTCCTTTAAAATCAACCGTATGAGTCTTTGAATCCGTAACTGCTTCTTCAACCGCATTTCCGTCCCAGCCGTTTATCGGGTCATTTGTATCTAACTGCCCGTTTGTCTTAAGAGCATCCTTAAAATCAGTTTTTGTTATCGTAAGTTCCGTGTCATTAACAACTACCTTGTCATAACGTATCTTTGCACTTTGAACAACCTGCTTCAATTTGTTACAGTCTCTTATATATACTGCTGTCATTGATTTAAGCTGAGTGATACCTGCTTTCTTACCGTCTTCTGATAAATTTTTGTCTATATCATATGTAACGGTGTACTGCCCGTCTCCTGTAAGAGATACTTCCGGACCTGTTTCTGTTGCCGCACCTATAAGTACATTTAATGCAACATTTACTGAATTTTTAGCTTCCTCAACTACTTTTACCTTAACTATAGTGCTTACTCCGCTTGCGGCAGTAACTACCACATAAGTAACACCTGCCGTCTCAGCACTGATGATTCCGTTTGAATTAACAGTTGCAACATCAGTATTTGAAGATGTATAAGTCACTTCATCTTTGCTGTTTTCAGGAGTTAATTCAGTCTCTATCTGAGCCTGTCCGCCCTCCTTTATCTCATAGTATGCTTTCTTCGTCTTTATTGCTGTTGCCGTTTCATTTCCGCTTGGACTTACGACCACTTTTATATCTTTTTCAAATGACTTACTCTGAGAATATGCGTGAACCGTTGTCACACCTGTTCCTTTTGCATGGATTTTTCCGTTTGACACCGTTGCGATAGCATCATCATCCGTGCTCCAAAGTACAATATCGTTTGTGCTTTCCGGAGAAACATTCATAGTAAGCTGCTGATATTCACCGGCTTTCATCGAAAGTTTCTGCTCTATTTTTTTGTTATCACTTGTCTGTAAAGATATATCAGTTATCTCTGTAATCGCAGGATTTTTTGATACACTCGTGTCACTTGTCGATGAATGACCGTAACTCTTATACAAAGCATTATACTCATCCGAAAGCGAACCCGTCCTTGAAATATATGTACCACGCATCATTCCCTCGATAGTGTCAGCATAGACAGGTTCTAATGCCGGACGGTTCCAATAATTGTAAAGACCTGTGTTTGTTTTTGTAGTAACATAATTTCCGTCACCCTGATCCCAGACAACAGGACAAACACCATAAAAGCGGCACGTGTAATTTACAAATTCGCTGTTTAATGCTCTCTCTGTGTTGTTCATTCCCGTTTCAGAACCTGACTGTGATTTCTGTCTTACACCGTATTCTCCAACATAGATAGGAATATCTTTCGACAATTTATTTACATTACCTACTGTACTGCTTAAAGAAGACTGCCATGTCTTCAGATTTGTCAATGTCCAGCTTACATTTCCACTATCCTTATAAATATGAACTGCAAACATAAGACGCGTTGTCGATGCCTCAGATGATACAAGCGGGTCATCCGGCATTGTAAGTCCGGTATTAAACGTAGCAAATCTTCCAGTAAAGCCAAGCCAGCGTTTAGTATTATTTGAACCTGTCGCACGGACTGCGTTGACAAAAATCTGGTTTAAGTTATTTAATATATCAGTATCCTCATTAGCTGTTCCGTCGTGTGCATCAGTCACCTCATTCATAGACTCAAAGATAAGATGTTCGTCATAATCCTTAAATCTCTCTGCTATTGTCTTCCAGGTTCCCGCAAATTTTGAGTAAACTGCTTCTATATCATCTGCCGAGTATTTAACCAGCACGCCGGATTATTTCCACGACTGTCATGATTTGCAGCACCGTCATGATGGATATTGATGATACAGTACATATCCTGCTCAACGCAGTAGTCAATTATTTCCTGAACTCTCTTTATCCATTCTTCTTTTATGCTGTAATCTGCATTTATATAGCCATTCCATGTAACAGGTACTCTGACCGTATTGTAGCCTGCATCATGCAGAGCCTTTATATATGCCTTAGTAGTCTTGTATGCCTGCCAGCTTGTTTCCGACGGATTGCTAAGACCTCCATCCATTGTATTTCCAAGATTGATACCTGCTCCCATCTCAGAAATGACCTCTTTTTTATTTAATATACGAAAACTCTTTGGATTTCCGGCATCCGAAGTCATCTTTGGCACTAACTTAGCCCTTACGCTTTCAAGTTTGTCCCTCGCATCACGATATACTGATTTTTTGCTGTTTTCATTAGCATATACCTGCTCTGCCGCTGGTATTGCTGCCTTTACTTTTGCAAGTGAAGTTTCTTCATAATCATTTTCCGAAAAACTATTGCAGGCATCAATCGCAGCTTTCAACCCGTCTCTCGCTTTCTTTCTCTCTGCCTTTTCTGCTTCAAGCTGGTCTTTATATGCTTCTTCATACTCAGCATCAGTAGGTCACTGTCATCAAATGATGTAGATTCTAATTTTATCTTAGATGGATCAAATCCTTTTGTTATTGTTCCATCTTTTGCAACAGAGACAGAACCGACGCTTCCAAAAACTATTCCTATAATATAGGCTTCAACATCCGTTGTCATTCTTGTAAGACGTATTCCCTGAGTATCATCTGTAGCCGTAACACCTGTCGGTACTTTTGATACGGCTGTATCATAAAATTTGTAATTACCACTCTCAGCCACACCCATTCCGGAACCATAACCACCGCTCGTGCGATACCCTGCGTGTACGGCATATGGATTATTTGAACCGGTATTAGTTGTGCATTTCTTTCCTATAAGTTCCTTATTTGAAAAAGAACCTTTTCCATCATTATCCGTGAGATTTCCACCTCTGATCTTCAATCTGGAATAACTTGAATCTTTTGTCACATGAATATACACAGTAACTTTTGCACTTTTAACCTTGCTGAATGTCAGCCCCGAATTAACCTTTGTTATATCTGAAAGCTTAATTTCCTGCAATGTCTCATGCCCGTCATTGTGATCTCCATCAGTAGAAGCTATAGTAACTTTAGCTTCCTCCTCTTTATCTTTCTTTTCCTGTTCTTCTTTGTCTATATCTGCCTGTGTTCTTATCTTAGACATATAAAGTCCTGTCAATATAACGGCAGGCTCTTTCTGACAGAAACTTATGTTTACTCCATTTAAAGTTCCACCTGAAGTATAAGACGCTTTAATATCAGCAATAGAAATCCATGCCGTATATTCTCCCGTATCACTGTCTAACTGGGAATCGGACACTTTTATGATATTATCCTGCCATCCTCCCCATCCTGTATCAAACGGCTGGAATGTAAATATCTTGTCACTTTCACTTAAAGTAACTCCGTCAGCTGCCTTATAAGTAACTTTAAAATAATCACCTGTAAGATCAGAACTGCTTACCGTCTGAATATAACCGTCATACTTGTAGCTTCCACTATCATCCTTACTGTCATGTGATGAATCATTTGAAGTAAGTTTACCACCGGATACAGACAATATTGCCGTATCCTTCATGTTCTCTGCCGGAGGTGTAATCTCCGATGCTGCTGCCTTTGTGCCCGGCATTGTTATTGATGTCATTATTAACGCAAGAC
>JBNMLR010000231.1:0-4524 GCA_050874945.1 Butyribacter sp.
GGACAACACAGTTGCGGCAGAAAAAGATTTATCTGAAAAGATAGTCATAGCCGGTTTTGGTCCGGCAGGACTGTTTGCGGCATATGAACTTGCACTAAGCGGTTACAAGCCGCTTGTAATAGAGCGTGGACTTGATGTTGACAGCAGAAAAAAGTCAGTTGAGCATTTTTGGAAAACAGGTGAACTTGACGCTGAGAGCAATGTGTCCTTTGGTGAGGGCGGTGCAGGAACATTTTCGGACGGAAAATTAAATACTATGGTGAAAGACAAGTTCGGATATAACCGCAGAGTGCTGGAGACATTTGTAAAGTTTGGTGCACCTGCCGAGATACTTTATCTTCAAAAACCGCATATCGGTACAGATAAACTCGCCGATGTTGTAAAAAATATGCGTTTTGAGATAGAAAGGCTTGGCGGCGAGGTGAGATTTGGAGTAAGACTCGACTCATTAAATATCGAAAATACAGGTGACGGGACTGATAAGAAGATTACTTCGGTAAATGTTACTGACAGGCTTTCGGGCAAAACGGAAGTTATAGAATGTGACAAACTTATACTTGCGATAGGACACAGTGCGAGAGATACATTTTTAAGCCTTAACGAGAGCGGTGTCACGATGCAGCCAAAATCATTTGCGATAGGTGTAAGAGTTGAACATTCGCAGAAAATGATAGGCAAAAACCAGTATGGCGAACTTTACAAGGCACTTCCTACGGCGGATTATAAACTTACGCACCAGACAAAAGATGGCAGGGGAGTATATTCGTTCTGTATGTGTCCCGGCGGTTATGTCGTAAATGCTTCATCTGAAAAAGGGATGCTTGCCGTAAACGGTATGAGCGATTATCTTAGAGACGGTTTAAATGCCAACAGTGCCATAGTCGTGACTGTAGGAGTTGAGGATTTTGACGGCACGGATGCACTTGCAGGCATGAGATTTCAGAGAAAATGGGAAAAGAAAGCGTTTGATGCGGCAGGCGGAAAGATACCGGTTCAGCTTTTTGGTGATTTTAAGAAAAATGTTGTAAGTAAAGAATTTGGCGAAGTCAGACCTCAGACAAAGGGTGAGACTGCATTTGCAAATGTGAGGGAAATTCTTCCGAGAGAAGTCGCGGACTCCATCGAGGAGGGAATAACCGCATTTGAAAAGAAAATAAAAGGCTACAGCAGGGATGATACTTTACTTTTAGGTATTGAGAGCAGAACATCTTCTCCGGTAAAAATAGTAAGAGACGATACCATGCAGTCGAATATAAAAGGATTGTATCCCTGCGGTGAAGGAGCAGGATATGCAGGAGGTATCACTTCGGCGGCGATGGATGGCATAAAAACAGCGATAAAGATAACAGGAGGAAAACAGCAATGACAATGGATGAAAAGATAAAGAGGATAAATGAGTTATACCACAAATCTAAGGCTGAGGGTCTTAACGAGGAAGAACTTGCGGAGCAGAAGCAGCTCAGAAAAGATTATATTGCGTCCGTAAGAGGAAATCTTACGAGCCAGCTTGAGGGGATAACGGTAGTTAATCCCGACGGAACAGTTGTTGACATGAAGAAAAGAAGAAAGAAGCTGCATTAAAATGTGGTTTTCATGCAAAAAACAGGCATCAAAAAAGCGGTTTTCAGGTAAAAGGCAGGCATCAAAAAAGATGAAGTTATAGCAAGATATAAAGGGAAAGATGTGATGATTATGGAAAAATCTGTTTTAAGAAAAGAAATGAAAAGACTGCGCAGGGAAATGGACGCAGAAGAACGAAAGATGAGAAATGAGAAGCTGTTTGAAAATCTTACGGAACTCAACAGTTTCAAAAACAAAAAATGGTTTTATATTTATGTATCATACGGAACGGAAGCAGACACAAAAGAAATAATAAAATATCTGCTGGAACTGAAAAAGGAAAAAGAAGTCCACATCGCAGTGCCGAAAGTTTTAGGCAGCGAGATGGAATTTTTTGAGATAAACTCACTTGCCGAACTCAAAAAAAGCAAGATGGGAATTTTAGAACCGAATAATAACAGGCTGGTAAGCATTAAAGAAGTGAAATTTTGTGACAGAGCAGATACTGCAGAAGCTGTTGTCATGATATTTCCGGGACTTGCCTTTGACCTAGAGCACGGGAGAGCAGGCTATGGCGGCGGTTATTATGATAAGTATCTTAACAGATACGGTGCGGATGAGTTTTACAAGATAGGTATATGCTATGATTTTCAGATGCAGAAATACGATACTATCGAAATGGAAGAAAGAGATGTGAGAGTGGATATGGTAGTTACTGACAAGGCGTATTATTGATGTTATGCTGTTGGTGTCAAATGGTATTTTGGACTTTTGCCCCTTGCATCATATGATTTGTTTACAAATATAATCTCTTTTTTATAACTAATCACAATTTGAACACAATCAATACACAAACTAAACAAATTTTGATTGTATTATTGTACTTGTAATAAAGAAACAGACACAAACAAAAAATAACAATAAAGATACAGGATATTGCGAAATGGATTATAGGTTGTGTTGAGCACACGATTTGATTACATAATATGATATTTTGCAAATGCCTGAAACGAGAGTTTGAGAGGAGAGATTTATATGCGTAAAAATAATTTTTTAAAGATAACAACATATGCAGCAGTATTTGGTCTTATAGGTGGAATGAGTTTTGAGGGAACGACTTATATTTCAAATAAATATTTGAATAAGTCAGCAGTAGAGAGCACAAGCTCAACCACAAAGAGCATTGACAAGACAACGACACTTTCATCAACATCAACAAACACGAGCAGCTCTGACGGAGTTTCAGGCGTATCTGAAAATGTACTTCCGTCAATCGTTGCCATTGATGTAAAGACAACTGAAACTTCAACGGATATGTTTGGAAGAACATACCAGCAGGATGCAAGCGGAAGCGGTTCAGGAATAATCGTTGCACAGGACAGCAAAAATCTTTACATTGCAACAAACAATCATGTTGTCGCTGATGCAAACAGTGTATCGGTCACATTTAATGACAAGAGTGTTTACTCTGCTACGGTAAAGGGAACTGACTCAGACTCAGACCTTGCAGTTGTTGAGATACCGGTATCAAAACTTTCGTCAGATACATTGAGCAACATAAAAGTTGCAACACTCGGAGATTCAAGCAAGGTGAAAGTCGGAGCACAGGCTATCGCAATAGGAAATGCACTCGGTTATGGCACATCAGTAACAGTAGGTTATATAAGTGCAAAAGACAGGGAAGTATCAAGCGAAGATACAAACATGAAGCTTCTCCAGACTGATGCAGCCATCAATCCGGGTAACAGCGGCGGGGCACTTGTAGACTCAACAGGAGCAGTAATCGGTATAAATTCATCAAAATATGCTGATACATCAGTTGAGGGTATGGGATTTGCAATACCTATCAACACTGCGATACCTATCATCAACGACATTGTAAAATCTGAGACTGTATCAGAGGATGAGCAGGCATACCTCGGAATAAAAGGAACAGATGTATCATCAGAATACGCACAGTATTACAATCTTCCTGAGGGAATTTATGTATCAAGTGTGACAAGCGGTTCTCCGGCAGAAAAAGCAGGCATCAAAAAAGGTGATGTTATCGTAAAATATAAAGGAAAAGATGTCACAACTATGGAGGGGCTCCAGGAGAAGATGGGACGCTCAAAGGCAGGAGACAAAGTAGAGATTACCGTAAAGAGAGCTGACAATGGCGAGTATAAAGAGGTCAAGGTAACAGTTACGCTCGGCAAAAAATCAGATGCACCACAGGATACGACAGACAGCAGTTCAGACGGAAATTCCGATTCAGAAAACGGCAGCACGGATAATGGTTACACAGGTCGAAATGGACAGAACAGCCAGAACGGTGGTTCATTCTTTAACTAAAAGCAACAGCCATAAAGTGTGGTAAAGGTTTAAACATCATTGAAAATGTGAAAAAATATATTTACAAGCGTATGATAATATGTTAAACTACAATAGTTGTGTTCAGATTTATCTGAAATACGGCATGAACTACCGGCACTCAGTATAAGGTCGCTCCGTCCTGTTCTTAGTGTCAGGTGAAATATTATCAAATACCCCGAGAGGGACAGGAGGTCAATTATGATTAGCAAAGAGAAAAAAGCAGAGATTATCAAAACTTACGGACGTACACCAGAGGACACAGGTTCTCCAGAGGTACAGGTAGCTCTTTTAACAGCACGTATCGTTGAGCTTAACGAGCATTTAAAAGAGAATAAGAAAGATCATCATTCAAGACGTGGTCTTCTTAAGATGGTAGGTCAGAGAAGAAATCTTCTTGCTTACTTAAAGAAAAAAGATATCGAAGCTTACCGTGAGCTTATTGCTAAATTAGGTTTAAGAAAATAATCTGTTTGATATCAATATGTTGTATATTACAGCATAACATAAAATGCTATTAGTGTTGTTTGGATAAATAATGCTGATAGCATTTTTTGATACTAAATTTACAAAAAATCGGTTTACAGATGTATAAAAGAGAAATATTTATAC
>JBNMLR010000232.1:0-4522 GCA_050874945.1 Butyribacter sp.
AATCGGAAATTGTTAGTTGTGGAGAAAAGCAAAATGATTATATTTAAAGAAGTAGATAAATCTTTTTTTGAATTATATGATAAGGTATCTATGAATGTATATGTGCATTCAGAATATAAAGTCAAAAGAATTAATAGTGGTCTTGGTGGTTTGGTTTTAGAAGAAGTGTCTGTTGAACCATATATTAAAGATTTGAGTGTTTATGAACGTGCGACTGAGTATGAAAAAGCATTTGATATTACTAATTGGAGATTTTTTATGGCATTTGATGGCGATATTCCTGTCGGAGCAATGACAGTTGTTGGAAAAACAGATGGGTTGAATATGATTTATGGCAGGGAAGATGCTTGTGTATTATGGGATATTCGCGTTGCGGATGCATATAAACGTAAAGGAATTGGGCAAGAGTTGCTAGATATGGGAGTTTTGAATGCTAAAAAAGATGGATATCAACAAATGATTATCGAATGCCAGAACAACAATGTTCCAGCATGCAAGTTTTATCAAAAACAAGGAGCGGTATTATCAAAAATAGATATGTATGCTTATTATTTAGAGCCCGAGGTAAGAAATGAAGTTCAATTTATATGGTATTTAGATATTTAGATAAAACTTAATTTATGTTAGTTTGAAGATACGGAGGAATACAATGAGTATAGTATTATTCAGATAAAAAATCATTAATTTAGAAGTAAATAAAATTAGTCTGTCGGTGAAATATAGAATCAGTGATGAATTGAAGTTATAAGTGCATTAGGAAAAGACTGTACAGAGTATATGTAAAATTCCAGTTTATGAAACTAAAACTTCCTCTCTCTAAAACTGAATAAATCAGAAATTAAGAATAGATAACCCATCTTTTAGGTTATCTATTTTTAATCGTCTCGATTTTCTTTACCATTGAATTTTTTGCACGAATTTATGATATAATGAGCACAAAAGTGAGGATATGATAATGAATATATTAGAAATCATGAAAGAAAGACACAGCGTAAGACAATATAAAAATCAGGCTATCGAACCATCTAAGAGAGATGAAATTAACTCATTGATAAAATCTGTCAATGCACAAAGCAAACTGTCTATACAGGCTTTTTATGATGAACCAAAATGTTTTAATTCTTTTATGGCTCATTATGGTAAGTTTGAAAATGTAAAGAATTATATTGCGATTGTCGGAAATAAAAATGAGCAGGAAAAGGCCGGATATTATGGTGAAAAGATTGTGCTGAAATGTCAGGAACTTGGACTTAATACCTGCTGGGTAGCAATGACACATGGTAAATCAAAAGCAGAAATAAAAAGAGGACAAAAACTACTGATTATCATTTCTTTGGGCTATGGAAAAACACAGGGTGTTCCGCACAAAAGCAAGAGCATAGCAGAACTCGGAAAAGCAGACCAGAATACAGAATGGTTTGACAAAGGCATGGAAGCGGTAAGTCTTGCTCCAACAGCAGTAAATCAGCAGAAGTTCTTTTTTGAACTGAAAAATGGAATTGTAACGGCACAAAACCTCGGTGGTTTTTATTCTAAGATTGACATGGGAATTGCAAAATATCACTTTGAAGCAGTAACAGGACATGAGGTAAAATGATGCACACAAAGAAAGATATAGATAAACTTACGGCAGATTTTAGTCAATGTTAAAAAATCCTGCTTGCTATTGGAGATGAAAATTAAACCAATGCAGAGATGTATATTTTTTACAACTATACACCTCTGCATTTTAGTTTTTAAATTATTCTTAAACCTATTAACTACTCAATTCCAACCACTTCATAACCTGCTTCTACTACTGCCGCCCTTAAAGCATCATCTGAAGTGCTGCTTTCAACCTCTACTACTGCTTTCTTTTCTTCAAGATTTACCTGAACATCAGAAACTCCTTCTACTTTTTTAAGTTCCTCTGTCACATGATTTACGCAGTGCATACATGACATTCCTTCGATATTGATTGTTTTCTTCATAATAAAATCCACCTTTCTTTTTCTCCTATATTTAGGAGTTGTAAAATTATTGTTATATATTCATATTGGTTCAAAATATATTTTTCCCCAACTGATAACATGAATTGCTAAGCAATTGACTGAGCCTAAAGCGAGAATTGCTTTTTGAATGAAAGTCAAGAAGATGAGTACATCAAAAATCCTCTACATACATTGCTATCTGCTTTTGACTCTCACATCTCATTTCTTATGTCTTGCCTTAAACCAACGCAGTCTCAATGCATTACTTACAACAAACACTGAACTAAAACTCATTGCCAATGCTCCAAGCATCGGATTCATTTTCAGATGAAACGCCGTGTAAAATAATCCTGCCGCAATCGGTATTCCAATGATATTATAAATAAATGCCCAGAAAAGATTTTGTTTGATATTGCGGATTACCGCTTTACTTAACTGGATGGCTGTTGAAACATCTACAAGGTCACTTTTCATCAGCACAAAATCTGCCGAGTCAATTGCTATATCTGTTCCTGCCCCGATTGCGATACCCACATCTGCTCTTGCAAGTGCCGGAGCATCGTTGATTCCATCTCCTACCATTGCTACTTTTCTTCCCTGTTCCTGTAATCTTCTGATTTCCTTTTCTTTGTCCTGCGGGAATACTTCCGCAACTACACGGCTCACACCTACCTGTTTTTGTACGGCTTTTGCCGTCTTTTCATTGTCACCCGTCAGCATGACAACTTCTATTCCCATGTCGGTGAGTTCTTCTATTGCCTGTTTGCTTGTCGGCTTTACTATATCTGCAACAGCTATAATTCCAAGCAATGCTCCGTCTGCGGCAAAATAAAGTGGTGTTTTTCCTGCTGTTGCAAGTTTATCACCTTTTTCAAATAATGCTGCACCATTGATATGATTTGCATCCATCATTCTTTTATTCCCTGCAAGACATTTTCTGCCGTCAATAACACCTGCAAGTCCCTGTCCCGCAATCTGTTCAAATTTCTGTACTTCCATAGCCGCAAACTCTTTTTCTTTTGCCTTGTCCGTAATCGCATCTGCAAGCGGATGTTCTGATAATTTTTCTATGGAGTACGCAATCTGCAATAATCTGTCTTTTGTGATACCGTCTACCGTAATAATATCTGTAACTACAGGCTTTCCCTGTGTGATAGTGCCTGTTTTGTCAAGTACGACCGTATCCGTTTTATGAGCAATCTCAAGTGCTTCTGCCGATTTAATAAGAATTCCGTTTGTCGCACCACGTCCTGTTCCGACCATTATCGCTGTAGGTGTAGCAAGTCCTAAAGCACATGGACACGAAATTACAAGAACCGAAATTCCTATTGACAGTGCAAATTCAAAACTGTACCCTGCAATAAGCCATGCGATTGTTGCGATAACCGCAATCGTGATAACGGTCGGTACAAACACACCACTTACCTTGTCCGCAAGTTTTGCAATCGGTGCTTTTGAACTTGTTGCATCATCCACCAATCGGATAATCTGTGCAAGTGTAGTATTGTCGCCGACTTTTGTTGCTTTGATTTTGAGGTATCCCGATTTATTGACAGTTGCACCAATAACAGACTCTCCGATATGCTTTTCAACAGGAATACTTTCACCTGTAAGTGCAGATTCATCAATAGTTGAAACACCGTCAAGCACAATACCATCCACCGGAACTGACTCCCCGGCTTTAATAATGATGCAATCTCCCTCTTTTACCTCCTCAACGGGTATCATCACTTCTCTGCCGTCTCTTTCCACTCTCGCAGTTTTCGGAGCAAGGTTCATAAGTTTTTTGATAGCATCTGATGCTTTTCCCTTTGCTCTTGCTTCAAGAGTTTTTCCCAGAGTTATAAGTGTAAGAATAGTTCCTGCCGACTCAAAATATAAGTCCATCATATACCGGTCGACCATATCCATGTCCATATGTCCCTGACCAAATGCAATTTTATATATCGCATAGATGCCATAGACTATTGCCGCCCCTGAACCTATTGCTATCAGCGAATCCATATTAGGTGAACCCTGAAACAATGTTTTAAATCCTACCTTGAAATAATTTCTGTTAATAAATACGATTGGAATTAACAACAGAAACTGTGTAAATGCAAATATCATGGCATTTTCCATCCCAAGCAAACCTGCCGGAAGCGGCCATCCAAGCATATGTCCCATTGAAATGTAAAAAAGCGGAATAGTAAACACCAGAGAGTAAACAAGACGCTTTTTCATAGCCTTATACTGTTCCTGCTCTACGCTTTTACTTTCTCCGGAAGTTTCTTTACTCTGTCTATTTGGGACATTCGTATGTGATACAGCTCCATATCCGGCTTTTTCCACCGCTTCTATAATAGCCTGTGTATTTACAACTGCTTCATCATAAGACGCCACCATACTGTTTTTTAACAGATTAACAGATACATCCTGCAATCCCGATACTTTTTTGACAGTCTTTTCTATTCGATTGGCACACGCTGAACAAGTCATTCCCGTAATATCAAATGTCTCTTTTTTCATAGGTCATCCTCACTTTCCTGCTGTTTTCATATACCCCTATGGGG